>CAZYED010000012.1:0-7620 GCA_964646295.1 uncultured Candidatus Saccharibacteria bacterium
TTTACTTTGAAGAGGTAGAAGGTGAAGTTGCGGCATCGGGTTTGGGATCCGCCATGCCTTTGATCCGCTATCGCTTTTCCGACAGGGGCGGAGTAGTGCCGTTTGATGAGATGACCACAAAATTAAAAGAGCAGGGTGTAGACATTTTGCGTGAGGCGCGCAAAGCAGGCATCGCGGCAACCATTATGCGACTGCCTTTTGTCTACGTGGGCGAGCGGATTGATTTTGCGCTTGTTGTACGCGGGGCAAATATTTACCCCGAGGAAGTAAAAACCGCGCTCCAGCATAAATCTCTTGAGCGATTCATCACAGGAAAATTTACCATGGTAAAAAGAGAGAACAAGCAGATGAATGAATATTTTGAAGTAAACGTAGAGTTGAAAGGGGCGATCAAATCAAGTAGATCGTTGGCGCATGATATTCAAAAAATCATTGTAGATACTCTTCAGAAGATAAATTCTGAATATGACGACCAGTACAAATCGGTACCGAAAATCATGACCCCGCCGGTTATCTTGTTGCCTTACCAGGATGCCATGTATTTCAAGACGGGTCTTAAACAAAAATGGATTAAGAAATGATTATGAATCTTGAAAAATCCCTTGCCGAGAAAAAGAAGCTAAAAAGCGATTCAATACCACTCATTTTTGATTTGCGTAAAGAAAAAGATCGGCGGCTGATGTCGCGTTTGATTGCCGGGCGCGCTGTCCGGCATGTAAGTGATGACTATGAGGAGCAGATGCGCGAGTATTTTGGCGTTATGAATCCGGCGCTTGTGTACATCCCCGGTTTTGAAGAGAAGTTTCAGACGTATTTTGAATCTGTCCGGAAAAAGATTCCTTTGTGGCAGGACGGCCGCTGGGTATATTTCCCGTGGCTCTCTACGCTCACGCATATTTTGGAGGAAGATGCGTTTCAGATCGTGCGTACGGCGCGCAACCGCAATCTCATCAATCAGGAGGAGCAGGAGAAATTCTATAACTCTACGATAGGCATTGCAGGGCTCTCCGTCGGCAATAGCGTCGCGCTTGCAATCGTCATGCAGGGCGGGGGACGCCGCATTAGAATCGCAGATCATGATCATCTCGCGCTTACCAATACCAACCGTATCCGTACGGGTGTGCATAATCTCGGGCTTCCCAAAATAGAAATGACTGCGCGTGAGATCTATACGATCAATCCGTACGCAAAAGTGGAATTATTTCCCGACGGTTTGAGCAAAAAGAACATTTCGCGATTCTTTGCAGGACTGGATATCGTGATAGATGAGATTGATAATCTTGCGGTAAAATACCTCATCCGCGAGCAGGCAAAAAAGCATCGCATTGCAGTCCTGATGGGTGCTGACAATGGAGACAATGCCATTATTGATATTGAACGCTACGATAAAAATCCCCGCATGCCGTTTTTCCACGGCCGCCTTGGAAAAACAAGCTACGAGGAGTTGTCAAAACTGGATAAGTTTGGCATCGGACGCACGATTACGCGGCACCTCGGCGCTGAAAACGTAACTCCGCGGATGCTCGGATCGCTTCAGCAGATGGGTAAGACGATCGTCTCCTGGCCACAGCTTGGAGGTGCTGCGATCCTCAATGGCTCCGCGATCGCATACTGCGCGCGCAAGGTGCTCACCGATCAGCCCCTTGAGTCAAACCGCGCACTGATCTCCATAGATGAGAAACTCGTACCCGGCTACAATACCCCCCGCGCCAAAAAATCTCGCGCAAAAATCTCTCAAGCATTTGCAAAAAGTTTCAGGCTTTGAAAGTGAGCCGAAAGCGCTATGCGCAAGTGTACCGGTTCTCATCAAGAGACTCCTTGACAATAAAAATGCCGCCTGATACTATGGTGTTGGCGTAGTAGTACGCTATAACACTATGGTGAATGTCTCTCTCCGTCACAAAAAAGGATATGAGGAGGAGTTGAATGTGCTTTTGGCCGAGATCGGTGCCTTAGACAGAAAACTTCTTCGGAATTTTCTGGTTGATCTTCTGACCCCGGCAGAATATAGGGAATTGGCGCTTCGCTGGCAGATCGTCAAGCTACTCCATCAAGGCATATCCCAGCGGCGGATCGCAAGGAATCTTGGCGTAAGCGTGGCAACGGTAAGCAGAGGGGCGCGGGCGCTACTCAATCCGAAAGGAGGATTTAATCATACCTTTTTGCTGTTGGACAAAAGTAATTGATGATGTTCTTGCGTTTGCACTAAATGAGAATGTAAACGCCAGCACATCATCGTGTTGGACAACAGGTTCTTTGAAACGTAATTCATGATAACAGACAGTCGCCTACTTAACGCGGCAAGTCAACCACATACGCGGGAAGGAATGACAGATGACACGCAAGATGCGATTAAACGTGAAAGAATCGGTGCTCGCTTACCAACGGGATAGTTACTTAGGAGGTGCTCCCTTGCAGCTCAATCCTGACTACATCCCAATCGATTGCTTAAGGGGATATAGTCCATGGGGAGTCTCTCCGCTTGCCGTACAAGCATATAGGGACTTTGATGTCCAAACGGTGAGTAGATACGGAGAGATGTTCTGTGCCTCTACTTTGAAGCCAGCTATTCTTAAACGATTTGACCTTGAGGATACACTGGCAGACCAACTTTTTCTGGGACATGGGAGTTTCAACCTGATTGAGCGCTTTATACATAAGCTGCTCAAGCCCGGCATTATGCTGGGAGTTGGGCCTCAATTCAATGAAATCCCAAGTGAGTACATGGCCACCGGAGGCAAGTACGTACCGATACCAGTTGGGCCTTCAACATACGATTATCTGTTTAAACAATTGACAGATGAACTTGCCTTAGGGCATTATTCGGTTCTCTATCTGGACAATCCGAATAACCCCCTTGGGTATCACTTGTTCTTGAAACAGATATCAAGTTTAGTGAGGACTGCAGGCCAGCACGGTACGATTGTAATCGTTGACGAAGCTTATGGGGATTTTGTTGAAAATGCAGAGTCAGCTGTCCACTTAGTTCGTCAATACAAAAATCTGGCGGTTGTCCGATCCTTTTCCAAGTGTCTGGGGCTTGCCGCCGAGCGAGTCGGCTACATGTTTCTGTCGGTTCCACTGGCACAACTATATATCCAGCTCGATGTGCCGTTTGAGCCGAGTGTGATTGCTGCGACTTTGGCGACAGCTACTTTGTCTGACTGCTCATTTATTGAGTTTATCAGACGGGAAGCTTTGTTCGCCAAAATGACGATCATCAACGCTCTGGGGGATGTCGGTTATGATATTCTGCCGACACATCCGGGGGTATCAATCTTCTGCGTACACAAAGGAGGTGTGAACGTAGTAGAGGAGATGGCATCAATTGGCGTATCTGTTGAGCCGGGGTCTGCATTCCATAAAGCAAATGCTCTATGGGATGATACGTACTGTCGGATCAGAGTGCCTAGTTCAAAGTATATGGCGGAGTTATGTCGCCGTCTGCACAGTCTGGTTGCCTAAAATCAAAACGGAGGGTAACGAAATGGCATATCAAAGTCAGGAAATTGCACAGTTGATTTCCGAAATCAACCAATGCGAGGAAGAAAGCACTGCTATCCAGCGTGATTACGCCCAACGCCTGCAGGAATTGAAACTTGCATTAGCTAAGGCGTGCGGGCATAAACGAACCGTTCATGAGTGGGCGTGGACGAGATGTCTCGATTGTGGAACCATAGAGCTTACTGCGGTACTCGCAATGCACGTGCGTGCATCAGTGTTGTGAGAAGCGGTCGGTGGTGACGCATTCTTGCATTTTGACCATCACATTGAATGAAGATAGGAGTGACTGATCATGAGTAGGATTTCGTTGATTGCCCTGCAGAACTCAAAACGAGAAAAGCAAGAGGCAAGGGAGTGTCTGGCTCTTGGCGGATACGACGCTCGTGCGTGCCTCAGAGATGCAGGGATCGATGAAATCCTGCACTCAGTGACGCCACAAGAGTTGGATCGTATCCTCAAGCGACGGTGTGATCTAACTTTTGAACAGGCATTCTGCGGAATGTGTTTTGCTATCGCCGCGACAAATTATCAATTCTTTAAGATTTGCTGGGGCGGTGGTAGCGGGAAAAACGGCGATTTGTATGAGCAGGCGCTCGCTTCTGGGACGGCGTTTATGCAGTTAATGTCAGCCAAGGAAGCATTTTGGCGTTTAACCTCAGAAGAGATTGCCGGAATGGCTGCTGCAACTCTTGCAGATACCGTTCTTCGTCTTGACATTCCAAGAGTGGTTGAGACATGCGGTATGGGAGGAGATACGGGTTTTCGGGTTGGTAATACTACCATGAAGACGATCAATGTCTCTACTTTGTCTGCGATCGTGCTTTCATCCCTCGGTTTACCGGTGATGAAGCATGGGTCGTATGCTAATACGTCTGCAGTTGGTAGTACGGACGTTGTGGAGCGTTTTGGTGCCCATACTTCAATGTATTCTGTAGCAGAGGCACATGGGATTCGGGATGCATCCAATTTTTGCTACCTTGATGCGCATTTGTGCCGGACGATTCATGATTTATCGCATCTTCTGATGATGGAGACGATAAATCATATAGTCGGTCCTATGAGTGCGCCCGTCAAAGCGCAGACGGAAATCAATAAGGTCATAGGTGTCAATCAGAAAGTACACCCATCATCGGTGGTACAGGCGTATATCATACTGCATGAGAGGGGAGTACAGAATGTCGGAGGGGTGATTGCACTTGGCGGATTGCGCGAAGAAGGATACGGCATTAATCCTACTGATGCGGAGGCATTCCGGGAGTATTGCATTTTGGACGAAATATCACCATATGTCACTGTTTGCTCAGTGGCCTACCAAAAGCACTTCCTTGGTAATTTCCTCTTATATCCGGAGGATTTTGGCATCCGTGTTGATCCGAAAGCCATCAAGGTAGCCAATGAAAGCGATGCGATTCAAAAAGCAAACATCACTGCCCTACGGGGTGAGAATGATGTGCTTGCGGATTATCTCGCGATGAACGCTGCGTTAGGGCTCTTCGCAGAGAGGTTTGTAGCCAAGACGGATGCGGTGGTAAATAACCAACTCAACCGTCTGTATCTCCAGGCGTGCTATCGAGAATGTCGCGACGCGATCGCTTCCGGTCGCGCATGGGAAAAGCTTGTTCTTTATGTCAACGCGAGCGGAGGAACGCTCTCGCTAGAGTAATCTCAACAAGGGAGAGTGGCTCCAACGCCAACTCTCCCTGAGTTTTGTTTCAAGTATGATTAAAAAGATTTTTAAGAAAGAATTAGATATCGCCATCGGCGTGATTCATTTGCCGCCTCTTTTGGGTTTTAAAGATTTTCCAGGAATGAAAGTCGCAGAACGTAATGCATTGAAAGACCTCCGGGCATTTGAAGAAGGAGATTTTGATGCCATTATGTTTGAAAATAACTATGACGTTCCCCATCAAGAATTTGTATCTCCTGCGGTGGTGGCAGCGATGACGACTCTCGGTACGAAGATATGTGCGGCATCGAAATTGCCAATCGGTATCAGTGTGCTATGGAACGATTATCGTACGGCTTTCTCAATCGCAAAAATAGTGGGATTGCAATTTATCCGTGTACCTGTTTTTGTGGATAAAGTGAAAACAGCTTATGGAATTATCGAGGGTCATCCAAAGGAGATTATCACTTTGCGTAAACAACTAGAGGCTGATAATATCGCACTATTAACCGACATTCATGTTAAACATGCGAAGATACTTTCCTTGCACTCGCTTGGGAGGTCGGCAGAACGTGCCATTGCGGCAGGAAGCGATGCGCTTATTATAACGGGCGATTGGACGGGCAAAGCCCCGAACCTTGCGGAACTTATTGCCTTACGGAAAAAGATTAACGGCTTTCCGATCTTTGTCGGTAGTGGAGCAAATAAAGATAATGTCAGAGAACTTTGTCGGTACGCAAATGGAGTGATCGTCAGCACCGCGTTGAAAGAGAGGGGACAGAGAGCGCATGAGGTGAATGTAAAGTCATATAGACAACGGATCAGTGAAAGAAAAGCAAAAGCGTTTATGCGTGCGCTCCACGATAATACTTGAGAAGAAATGGCGGAGAAAAGAAAAATCATTATGGATACCGATCCGGGGCATGATGATGCTCTTGCCATTTTACTTTTGGAAACATCAGGTCTCTTTGATGTTATGGCTATTACTACTGTTGCTGGCAATAGCAGTATTCAAGATACGACAAATAACGCTCGCTACATCCTCAACCTGATCGGGAGTCAGACCCCTTTGTATTCCGGTGCGGCACGGCCTCTGAAAAGAGAATTGATTAAAGCTGAAGTACATGGTCACGGCGGCTTAGCAGGGGCCGCTATAGATACACAAGAGCAGTTGATAGCTAACGCTTCACAAAAGATAATTGAACTCATTCGGGAAAATCCCGGCACTGTCTCTGTCCTATTGCTTGGTCCGGAGACCAACATCGCTGAAGCATTCTTGAAAGATCCAGAACTGCCGTCTCTTATCCATGAAATTATTATCATGGGAGGTGCTATTGCTGTGCCGGGGAATAAGAATAGGGTCGGGGAGTTTAATATTTTTGTTGACCCAGAGGCGGCTGATATTGTGTTTGAGGCTGGTGTGAGGAAAATACTTGTGCCTCTTGATGTATGTAACGACATAGTTCTTAGTATGCAGGATTTTGAGAAACTGAATGGTTTTCTCCTCTATGATCCGATTAAAGATATGATGAAATGCTATAGTGAGGGCATCCAAACATTTGAAAAAACAACAGGCGTTTTTATGTACGATCCTTTGGCCGCATATTATCTGATCAATTCAAGGGCGTACAAGACCACCCCCATGGATATTAAGATAGAGACTACAAGCGAACTCACGCGAGGAATGACTGTGGCGGATAGGAGAATTTGGGGAGAGAAGAGTTGTAATGTTGATGTTGTGGTATCAATAGATAAAGAAGCATTTATCAATGATTTCTTTAATATCCTAAAAAGCTCATATAAGTTGTGAATACGGCTTTATGTTTAAAAAAGTTAAGGCCTTGCCAAAAGCAAGGCCTTGGTTGAATGGTTTTGTCCAATTTTCTGTCTTTCTGGGGCTTATCTCAAATTTAAAATGGGTCGGGTTAATAACAAGCCTTTGTCCATCAATGTTGAGAGGAGGTCTGAATGTCAGACCTCCTCATGATGTTAATGAAGTGCGATGTCACTCAGCGGGGGAGCACGAAATATTGAATGAAATTCTCAATTATCTTTTTGCCCACTATGGTAGTATCCACCAGAGAGGCAAGAAAACATTGGAAATCCTCCTCATTCCGTACGAACCCTTCTTTGAGCAACTGCGCTTTTCTCAAATGTGCAATCGCCTTTATACTCTTGATTGTCAATTCGGGATGGAATTGAACAACGCGTATACGTTCGTTAATGGCTATTGCCTGAAATGAACAAAGTTCTGAAGATGCCAGTAGCCTCCATGTATCATGCATACGTTCCACCATGCACCCATGGCTTTCTTGCACGAGAAAACTCTCGGGTAACCCACTGAAGATCGCATCTTGCTTTCCGACAGCCGTGAGATTTACCTTTGTACTTCCGAACTCTTTGCCCCTTGGGTTATAGACGATGTTGATTCCCTGAACGCGGGCAATAAA
>CAZYED010000012.1:7630-15948 GCA_964646295.1 uncultured Candidatus Saccharibacteria bacterium
CTAATATGGGGACTTCCGCTTCTATAATCTTTTCTATGAAGCGATATGTCTCCAGCATCCATGGTTTTTCGTTGCCTGCCACGGGATCCTCAAAAGATCCGCCTATGATAACCCCATCATAGTGCGACACTGTCTGCGGAAACATATTTTCCGAAGCGTCTATGCAGTGAAGACTTTTCGGATTCCAGCCAGACGCCTCGATCATAAGCGTAGCGTAACTGCATCCCAACACTTGTTCCTCAGCAAGTTTTCTCGCCATAGGATTATCTGTCAGTATATCCAAGAACAGTAAATAGCCGTCGCCTTCTCTCGTTTCCACTTGTGGTCTTCCTTCTCGCACCTGGTTTTTCAAGTAAGACAGTCGCAGGACTATCTCATAACTGGGTTCTGTATAGCGCAAAAAATCAAAAAATACAATACTAACGAACAGAAACATGCAGTGTCTTTTATTCGGCAGAATGAATATTTCCTACGGCGATTACTTGTGGAACTCGGATGATGATCGGTATTATGCCGACATGGATTAGTGAAAGCCTCGGATCACTGATCCGAGGCTTATTGATTCCCTCTGTCCTGCTTCGAGGCAGAGCCTGTCTACTCTCTATTTGAGTGGCACTACAGTTGCTTCGCTGTGATGTTCTATTCGTAGATCGGGCATTCTGATGATGCGAAACATTGCTCCGCAATGTGGATCGGGACATGCAATATCCGTATCCGTGGTCATCCAATCATTCTCATGCGTCATGCGCTGTTTTGCGGGAAGAAGGGGTAGTAATGCCGCAAGCGCATACATTGAGAAGAGCTGATGATCTGTAGGGAAGTAAAGCATCTCGCCTCTCACTTCAAAGTAATCTCCTACTTTGTGTTTGCATACGAGTTTTGCGTCTTTCCCTTCCGGCGTTTTGCGTACCACGACTTCTACACGCAGATCGTAGAGGGGATATGCATCATCTGACGGATTACTGTTACCGGGTACCATATTCTCTCCTTTTTCATAGTTGAGGCCTTGTCAAAAGCAAGGCCTCGGTTAGAGCGATACATGCGCGCGTTAGGACTTCCTTGTCAGCACCGTGATGTACGCGCCCATGTTTTCATCAGCGAGTTTTCCATCAATTGCCGCCATAGAATCCTGTACCCGATCATCAGTAAAGAGCGAGTCAGGCAGGATGGAACAAATCGTGGGGTGGGTCGCCACTTTCGTAATTGGCAGACCGCGGGGCATGAGTTCCTGAACCTGATCCGCGGTGTAGGGACGGGCGTAGACCGAATAGATCTTCCCGTCGGTCCAGTGCACGTCTAGACAATGCTTCTGCCGGTTGATCTCCGCGGCAAGCCCTACTGACCATGGGATAAACTCCCACTGATAGAGTAGCGCCTCGGCATTATAGAATGACAGCATAGCCGTGCCTCCGGGCACAAGCACCCGTTGCACATCCCGCAGTACCTTAGGAAGCAGTTGCAGATCGCTGGCAAATCCCATGCTCATCACGACGAGCGATGCGGAGTTGTCATGCTCCGGGATACCTTCTTCCAGATCGGCGACCGCAAAAGCGAATTTGTCCGCAGAGGTGCCTGTACATTTGCTCCGAGCTACCCCAATCATATCGGGGCTTATATCGTACCCCTTTACGCGGTTGAAATAGTGTCCGAGCGACAATGCGACGCGTCCGGTTGCGCATCCCAGATCAAGCGCCAGCCCGTCTTTGGGATACTGCTGACAGACCTTGGCGAGCATGGATTGCTCAAAGTGTGCGTGAAGCTTTGTCGCGTGGAAGCCGGAAGTATAATGCAGGTCGTACGTTGCCGCGCACTGTGCCGTAAGCTTCAAAAGGTTTTCCTTCAGAAGCGCGTACCACAGTTCGTCATCAATATATTTACTATTGAGGAGATCGGCGTTTTCCTGCAACTGGATAAGCTGCACCTTGCACGATTCGTCAATAATGAAATAAAAGATGGACCGCGCGAACTCACGATTCAAGCCGAGCCGCTCCGCCAACTCGCAGATCTTGTTTAGGCGGTCAATTTCAACCTCCGGGCGCGATATCTTCTCACCGCGACTGCGCTTGTACTCCTCCACCTGAAGAGATAAATCCATGCGTCGCGCAATCAATGCCACAAGCGCGCGATCCACCTGGCCAATCCGATCCCCAAGTTGCTTCAGATCCAATAGCTCAAACACGTCATCTCTCCTTTGAAAAAAGGGGATGCGTCTGCGTGTTGCCGCATGACGCGCCTCGCGTTCAGTACAGCACAATTCCCATCCTATCTCGAACCGCGGCAACAGTTTCGGCGATAATCGCGCGAGCTTTCTTTCCTCCCTCGTGCAGAACTTCGCGGACATACTCATCCTTGTCGGCGAGCTCCTGCCGCCGCTCCTGAAAGGGGAGAATGGTTTCGGCGATACTATCAACAAGCTTATGCTTGCACTCCGCGCAACCAATGGAAGCGCTCATACATGCTTGTGCGATAGTCCGTGTTTCCGTCTCTCCTTTGGTTACCAACTCATGAACCGGATAGACCGATTTGCATCGGTTATAGGGATCACCCGGATCGTTCCGGCGTTTGCGCTGTTCATCCGTGATGCCGCGTTCAAGGTAGCGGCGGCGAATGTCATCAATGGGCGCACTAATGTCAATTGCGTTGTCCGCATCGGATTTGCCCATTTTGGCGCCGTCTAAACCAACGACCCTGACCATCTCGTGCATCATCTCCGGAATGGGGAACAAGTAGCCAAAACGATTATTAAATCGTCGGGCAAGATCTCTTGCCAGTTCCACATTGGGTACCTGATCTTCTCCTACCGGTACAAGCGTTGCCTGCGGCCCGAGGATGTCGGCGGCCATGAGGACAGGGTAGGTGAGCAATCCATGACTTACGCGATCCGGAGATTTGCGTACCAGATCTTTGTAGGTCGGGATGATCATCAGATCCCCCAATGGCTGGAGCATCCCCAGATAGAGACAGAGTTCTGTGATCTCCGGAACGCTGGATTGTACATAGATAATGGAACGCTCCGGGTCCAGTCCCGCCGCCAGATAATCCTTGACCATCTCCATAAGGTTTGTTCGGAGATCATCGGGATTATCCAGCGTGGTCAATGTGTGCTGGTCAGCGACAAAATACATACAGACGCTGTCGCTTTGTTGATACTCAACAAAATGTTGCACGGCCCCAATAAAGTTGCCGAAGTGCATGCGCCCGGTTGCGCGGATGCCTGACAGTACTACTTCCGCCATATACTCTCCCATCCCGTTACGGTAAGACTAGTTGTTAAGGGTCTACTCTTTGCCAGAGCAATAATTGCCACAGCTAAAATTTACGGTAACTAATTTTTAGTGATTTGTCAACAATAAAAAATGGGTGGGGGGAAGCCTTATTGTGGATATAAAATAGGCTGTGTTATAATTCCATTTGATGGATAAAGAGGATATCAAAAAGATTCTTGAAATGGCGGTGTATGCGCCGTCGGGGGAGAATTGTCAGCCGTGGAGGTTTGAAGTGCGTGATAGTAAAATTGATATCTTCAACCTCCCTGAACGAGACCAGTCGCTCTATAACCATGGTCAGATGGCGTCGTATTTTGCACATGGAGTATTAGAGTTGTTGCAATTTAATTTTACTTTGCTTACCTAAGCCATTTCAGTTGATATAAATAAGCCATTTTTCTTAAAAGACATTAGGTCTATTTGTTAAGACTCCTCAATCCAGCAGTTCTTCGTCGTTCGTCGGATGACGGAATAATCTTGTCAGCGCAATTCCTGCAGTAAAAGCAGGCTCTGCCGGCTTTTAAAATTTTCACTCCTCAAACCGGAAGCTGTCCCAGATGCGCTCATATTCGCGGTTGATGGTTTCTTCATCTTCACAGAGGAGGAAAGATGAGCCATTGCCATGGATTTGAAAGAGATTGCTATCTTTGATAAAGACCGCAATTTTTTCATGCATACTCCATGATGTATTATTGATGACAATCGCGGGATATCCCGCCAGTATAGTGCGCTTTTCAATCGTGAATTGACTGATCGGGTGATCTTTTGGGAAGTCTCTGCTCAGGGGACTTTCCTGCAATCTTTTATTCTGCGCCTCAATCCATTCCTCTGCGGTAGAGATCTCGGTTGGTTCTACGATTACAGCTAAACTCCCATCGGGTGCATCATAGTATGAGCCTCCGAAATCAACAGCATAGGACAGGCTTCCTGAAAAGTTTTGAAGAGTACGTACAGGCAAATCGGATCTGTAATCAATACGAAAATGATATTTTGCGTCGCGGTACGTTATCCAAGGCACTTTCTGTTTCTCATTGGGATTGCATGGAAGATGGGGCAGTGCGGAGGGAGTTGATGACGGAAGTTTTCTTGCTAAAAAGACGCCTCCAATTAAGAGTACAGCCATCAAACATGCGATAAAAATCAGTCTTCTTTGCTTTTTCATAGTATGGATAATATGGTGTCTCTATAGTCTACTCCTAAAGAATCATAGGGTGAAGCGAGACGCTTCACCCTATATGTTGCACTGGCTCTCTATTGGCGGTCACATACACCTACAGAATACTGTAGACCGTATACTTGTAGATGTAGTCAATGAACACCTTTGAATAAAAGTCGGCGAATCTGACATAGCGGGTGGATACGGACATCGGGTAACTCCAGTTTGACTCAATGAATGTCATCCCGCTCGAATCCTTACCGTACACAATCGCCGTATGCGGTGTCCAATAGCCGCCAGTAAGCGGGACGAAGCTATTCATCTTCCAGTTCATCTGGATAATTTCGCCCACGTTTACATTTTCAACTGCCTTGGAGGATCCAGAGACATCCTGACTGGGCATCCAGCGCCATCCGATCCCATTGTTGTCTGTCGCCGGCAGATAGACAACGCCGCCTGACGCAGATGCTACCACTTCACGGGCCCACTCCTTGCAGTTATAGTTAACGCACTGCCACAGGTTTTGTGATGCCCGATTGATGATCAAGCTGTTACGCTGTGCTTGAGTGTACCCATGCCACGGCATGGCCGCATCCACCCCTTTGGGCTTCAGCAGGAGAGCGGCACTACCGCCAAGTGCGACCCCGCCCATATCCCTGAAGAAACTTCTCCTGGTCATTTGCATCTCGATCGCCATACCAACTTTCTCCTTGTCAAAGACCGTTTAGCGAATCGGCCTTACGCGCTCCATTACGCGTATCCGATCTTAGGGAAGATTATCAAAATGGGATTTGTTGGCAATAGTCAACAACAAGAAAAACATATTTTGTTGAAGAATTAGATTCATTTTTTAAATATGAGCACTTGACACATATCGATTTGTTGCCATATAATGACAACAAATCGATACCATAAACTATGAAATCGTCAGAAGGCAAGACACTTACAAAACATCTGGTTGAGTTTGGGTTAAGCGAAAAAGAGGCCAAGGTTTATCTTGCGCTGATTGAATTGGAAGTCGCTTCAGTCAGCGAGATAGCTAAAACTGCGGGTGTAAATCGTAGCTCAACCTATGTGATACTGTCCTCTTTGGGTAAAAAGGGACTGGTAAGCATCTCTGGGGATAAAAATATCCAGCAGTGTGTTGCCGTGACCCCGGAGATGCTATTCCGCGAAGCAGAAGAAAGGGTAAATCAAGCACAGAAAATAAAGAAAATAATTGGAGATATTATCCCGGATTTAAAGGCGCTTCACAAAGATACGAAACAGAAGCCCAAAATAAAAGTATTTGAAGGAAAGCAGGGACTCATTAGCGCGTTTGAGGACACTTTGAATAGCAGAGAAAAAATAATGAGAACATTTTCAAATGTTGAAAGGATTTCAAAAACATTACCGGAATATTTTTTAGATTATGTCCAAAGAAGAATAAAATTGGGCATAAAAATGCACGGTATACACCCGGATGATAAAGTTGCCCGGTATGTGATAAAAAATAGCCCAAAATTTGATCAACCGATGCTGATTCCATCTCATATATCTAGATTTCCTGCAGATGTGGCCATTTACGACAACAAGATCGGATACATGTCGCCTGACGAAAATTTAGCCATTATCATTGAGAGCAAAAAATTAGCTGATATTATGAAAAATATATTTGATCTAGCTTTTCAAGAAGCCAAGCGGCTTTTTAAAAAATGAAATACTGATAAAAGGTACCGTGGTTGATCTTTTCTATAAAATTCAACATAATGACCACATACGAGAAGGGCGGACAGCTTACATAGTTTGCGGTTTATGACTGTGACGCGAAATAATTATCAGCCGTGGGAGGTAAGGACTGATGATTTCCATGATCAGAAAAGCATTTTTGATCAACTGCGGTTTTTGATCCGTTTTGCCGTGCTTGCGCCGTCCAGCCACAACAGCCAGCCTTGGAAGTTTGAGATAAAAGAAAATCAAATCATCATCCATGCCGACATGAGGCGGGCATTGCCGCAAAGCGATAAAAATCATCGTCAGCTTTTTATCAGTCTCGGGTGCGCACTGGAGAATATCCTCATTGCCGCGGATTATTATGGGTTTGCGACCCAAGTGACTTATCAGGAGAGCGGAGTAGCAATTTCTCTGCAAAGTGTCAGATTGGAGCCGCAACAAGAAAAAGACCATCTCATTTTCTCTATCCCTCGTAGACATACCAACCGCAATCCGTATGAGAATCAGATGCCTGATCAAGATTTTATGGCATGGGTCAAGAGTCTTGCAGGAAATGATCTGCGTATTGACTGTATCATTGATCGTGAGCGGAAAAATAAGATCGCTGATATTGTGATTGCCGCGGGGATTGCCGCAATGGATGATAACGGGTTTCGTGAGGAACTGTCGCGTTATGTGAAGTCTAACGTAACGCGGGCGAGCGTAGGGATGCCGATGTTTGGGTTTGGGATGCCGACACCGCTTTCGCTGATAGCACCGTTTGTCCTGTGGCGATTCAATATGAATCGTCTTTCGCAGAAGCAGGACGAGAAGCTATTGAAAGAGCATACGCCGATGATGATAGTCATTAGCACGCAAGACGATGATCCTCAATCATGGATGCGGGCGGGGCAGATATACGAGCATATTGCACTTGAAGCAGAAAAGAGAGGCATAAAAACTGCGCCCATGGCGGCCGCAATCCAGATAGCATCCTTTTATAAGGATCTACAAAAGGTCTTGGATTGTTCTCTGCGTCCCCAAATCTTTTTCCGTGTAGGGTATGCCGCAAAATTGACTGCACATAGTCCTCGGATGAGCCCGGAGGATGTGATGTAAACCTGCTATTCTCATGCAGGCGCGGCTGTGATAAAATATCCTTGTAAGGCTGTCAGTGGTTAACAGGATGATAGGATTCTTTCACGTCCTATGCTTGCAGTATCAAATGTAGACCTCCTATCGGTGGGCATTGCCGTCGCAATATGCTCCATTCTTGGTTTTATTGTGTTCTTCAGAGATCCGCAGAGTGCGACTAATCGTCTCTTTCTCATTTTTTCTTTGATTAATGCCGGATGGAGTATATTTAACTATATAAGTTATCAGACGGATATTGTCGCTTTCCGTTTGTTATTTATCCGTCTCGTGCTTTTCTTTGGCGTTCTGCACGCTTTTTCCTTTTTCTTCTTCATCTACACTTTCCCTAAAAAGAAGTTTGCACTCTCCTCGAAAGTTAAAAACTTCCTCATCCCTGCCATAGCGGCAGTGGCGATACTGACCCTCTCGCCTTTTGTGTTTTCCGGCATCCAACAGGCATCGACGGGGGATGTATCACAGCCGATTCCTGCGCCCGGAATCATACTTTTCGTCTTATCCGTGGCATTTCTCATTATCTGCGGGATGCTTATACTATTCAGCAAGTTCAGGCATGCCAACGCAGAGGACAAGGCACAGCTTCGTTATATGGTATGGGGCTCGGTTCTCATGTTCGGCCTGATCATTGGCTTTACTCTTGTCCTACCGATCTTTTTTGAAAATACTCGTTTCGTACCTTTGAGCGCGATATTTACGCTTCCTTTTTTCCTTCTGACCGGCTACGCGATCGTGCGCTATAACCTCCTGCATATCAAAGTCGTCTCGGCGGAGATTTTGATGCTTGTCGTAGTCATCGTGAGTTTTTTGGAAATCGTTCTGTCCACCAGTATCTCGGAGATGATTTTCCGTGTCGTCATTTTTTGCGCACTGCTTACTTTGGGTATCCTGCTGATACGGAGCGTGCGGAAGGAAGTAGAGCAGAGGGAGCGATTGCAGGAGCTGACGCAGGAGTTGGATCGCGCGAATGAGGTTTTGGCAGAGACGAATCGGAAGCTGGAGGAATTTGATAAGCAGAAGTCGGAGTTTGTGTCTATGTCGGGGCATCAGTTGCG
>CAZYED010000013.1:0-10663 GCA_964646295.1 uncultured Candidatus Saccharibacteria bacterium
CCGGATGGATCGGTACTACGGATTCGCTGATTGTCCATACGATATTGTTTGCGGCGTGCTTCGTTGTCATTCTTATCGGCGTGCCTTTGGACACCGTGCTTTTGGTGTTGACCACGATCGTCTCGCTTGAGGCGATTTATCTTGCAATTTTTATCCAGATGACGGTCAATCGCAACACCAAGAGCCTGGAGGAAGTGGAGGAAGATATTGAGGAGATACAAGAAGACGTGAAGGAATTGGAAACCGGCGTGGATGAGATTTCAGAGGACGTGGAAGATATTTCGGGCGATATTGATAAGATACAGGAGAAAGACGAGCAGGAGGCTGCTGTAGAGACCGATACCCGTATTGCGATCAAAAAGATTGAACAGGACCTGCAGATACTTCTCAAAGACCTGCAAAATCTCAAAGGGGTGCAGAATACTACGCCTTGACATCTCATCGCCCTTTTGACTATCATAGACGCATGACGCAGTATTCGATCAAAAACGTCATCGTACGTATTCACGTTATCCCGTTCAAGGGGAGGTGATTTTTCGTCAGACGATCGGCGATCGCATACTACGAAGAAGCCTCTCCTGCGGAGAGGACTTTTATTTTTGGGAGATGCTCTTTAGAGGGAGATCTGAAATGAAGCTGGAACAATTGAGTGCACATCGTCTACATCACTTGTTGGGACGTAACCGCTCAATAATTGGATTCACAGAGGAGGCATCGCGAATCAGGCCGGGATCTCCGGCAAAAGAGAGACGTCGGGAAGAGGCGGCACAAGTGCTGAAAGCAAAAAATATTCGTATTGAGCAAGTTCTTGCCGAGATGAGGGAAAGAATTGCTCAGAGGTCCATAACAGAGCGGCATGCGCTTCTCTGACTACCTGTCCATCGGGAACCAGCCGGACTCTTCGGAGTCCGGCTTCAGCTTTATGGGCCTGTGGAAACTGCGCTTGACGCGCGATATGCGATCTGCTAACATATGTCCATCATGAATCAGTCACGAAATCTTCTTCTTGGCGTACTTCTTGGACTCCTTATGCATGAGGGGAAGGTTTTGATGGTCTGAAACATACAATAAGCTTTGATTCACCAATCGCCTTTCCCCTATCGGAAGGGTGATTTTGTTTTGTGGGTGTTCGTATGTCTAAAGCATGCGAAGCCCGAACGAAGAGCCAAGAAGCTCTTTTAAATCTTATCGCTACTTTGGAGGTGCATGGTGCATCATCGTATTCTTAGTGATTCTCCTGTGCAAGAACAAATTGCTGATGACCTGCAGAAGAAAATTGCCATTCTGCAAAGGCAGGAGTCGGCCTTGCTCCGTAAGCAAAGCAAGTCTACGTGGACGAGCAGTGACGCCCGCAATCTTCGCGGTGTCCAGAAATCGCTCATGCGGCTCAGAAGCCAACTGACAAAGCAAAGCTAAAGGGGGCTAGAATGGCTATCGTGACTAGGCATCTTCGAGCGCGGACGGATCAAGACTTGATCAAGATGGTTAAGCAATGTCGCGGAATAGCTAGGGAATTGATCCTCCGCGAATTGCGTCATCGCTTTGATGGGGGACAGTTAAAGAATAGCCTTCCTAAAGAGATCCTACGTACTCTGAAAGAGACGTGATATTTTAGAGCGCCCTCCATATGGTGGGCGCTCTTCCAATTTCTCGGATGAGTTCTTGACGTGGAGTAGCCGATGAGTGTACTATACAAAGTAATGATCTGCATTATTCGCACAAACTGCTGTATGTGTTGTATGGCTCCGATCGCCTCGGAGGCTTGTGTGAATTTTGCTTATCCCCTCTCATAATCCAGACGCGATAAGGATGATTTGCAGAAGCTTCTGAACAGGTCAGAAGCTGTTTTTGTTCTTATTGGTGAATGATCTTTTGCAAGGAGACATAGGATGCCAAGAAAGTGTACAACTTTTGTGGTCTGTGCCTGCTGTCATCAGCAGAGAGCCGTAGAATACCGCGCTACGACTCAAGGAGAGTTTGCTTTCTGCCAGTCATGTCTTGGCCTGCAATGCTTCTTGGGGGAGAAACTTTTGGCTCCGAGCCAAAATGGGACCCCATGGCATTGCTTTGTGATGCCTGTCGTGATAAACGAGTAAGATTTGCTATCGGATTCGCCTTGAGGCGAATCCGATAGCTCCCCTATTGACATACAAGGCCGGTTTAGTATATAAAGGTATCAGTATGAATCAGGGAGTATTCCAAAATTTGTCGGCCAAAATGATGATGATGGCTATGATAATGTCCGCTTCAATGCGCGGAAGTTTTGGAATGAGCCTTTCAGAGTAAGAGAAACAAAAGGAATATTCCAAAGCTCCCGCAGGACGCGGGAGCTTTTCGTTGTACTCTTACAACTGCATAAAGAGGAGGATCCTTGCGGATGATCTGTTAGACTTGAGTGCGCAAATCACTATGATGATTCCTAGCTAGGGAGAAAAGCATGATTGACTATCAAGAAGTCCAGAGAACTATCCGCCGCATCAGCAATCTTGACGTCAAGATTACCGAAACCGGTGGGGTGATCCTGTGTCGTACATTTACGGAGGGCCCCTACTATCGGCAGACCTCCATAGGGTTTACCGCACAGCAGGTAGAGACGGCCTCGCCTGAGTTTTTATTGAAGAAGTTTGATGAGGCATTCTCCGTGCGTTAATGTGCCCTCCTCGTATCAAGCTCCACCCCACAAGGTGGAGCTTTCTCAATTACAGCAAAAGCGCACCGTACAGTGCGCTTTTCAGGGTGAACGAGATATGTTTAGGATTTCTTGTGTGATCCGATGAGACCGATGGCGCCGATAACAAGCACCATGGCAATCATCGCCATGAAGAAGATATTAAGCGGAGTGAAGAGTTGGGACATGGTTCTACTATTATTTTTGTAAAAAGATTGTAAGCGAATAAGTTATAATTGCAAAACTGAATCCCAAAAGAAGCGTAAATTCATTAAATGCTTGGGAGTGTACTACGTAGCCGAAAACAAGAGATCCAAAGCCGATGTTACCCAAGTCCGCAAGTTTTCCGGCTAACACCTCTCGTTGTCGATCATTCAGCATGATTAAGATATAGCACTTGAAAAAGGCTCCTGTCAAGCGCATATGGAATCGCCACGGTCTTAAGACCGTGGCGAAGTACTATCTAACCAAATGAAACGCCTATTTACAGCAATCGCACTTGCGGCCCATGAGCTTGGTCAAGCCGCCGAGCACTACCAGCATCGGCCATGTGAGACTCACCGCGTCCCAAGTGACCGCTCCGTACTCGCCGAGCAGGAAGAGGATACCAAATCCGGTGACGAGCAGGGGGATGATGGAATGGTGCGGACATTTGCATGTTTTTTCGTTCATCATAGAAATAGTCTGTTACGTTGTGTATGAAAACGCGACCTTTTTGAGATGGGCACTACTTTGCTAGATTTTTTTGACTCTCTTCCGTACACCCGCAAACGGTTTCCAGTCCTGTTTCTGATCCACGAACCTGCCGCTCTCCGTGGTGCGTTTCGTCCACCGCCTGTTTCTGCGGCTGAATACCTGATCCCTTTTTTTGACCGATCCCGCGCGGCCGGGGCCTTTCGGAGGATTTTTTGCCATAGCAAAAAAGAATTAGAATACTCTTTATTATAAACCCCCGTTGCCGAAACACAACGGGGGTTTATACACAAGCGGCGCTATTCTAAAGGGCCGGTTTTTGGAGCTTGTAGAGTTCAGGGTCAATCGTGCGCGTAAAGCATGTGCGTCCTGTGCCATGCCGCCATGTATCCCCCACCATCCCCGGATAATACGGGTCCCGGTACGCAGGCATCGGAGACGTCATAGCTCCCCCTTTCTCATTTTGTCCCGAAGTCGTGGTAAATATGGCGCAAAATTCAAACGAAAGTTTGCCCGTCGCGCGGTATTCGTATGGCACCATAGTTTCCGGATCGGTCGGGGGCGTAAAACCGCTGATACTGTCTTTAAGCGCATCCAGCGAGTCGGGAAGCTTTTCTTTGCGCATCCAGTAATTCACGATCTCGCTTTGGATCGTCTGCAGATGCTGAATGCGCTGTTCGTCAAATCGCCTGCTCCGCTCCATCGCGGGCGAGCCGACGATAAAGAATCCGCCGATAAGAGCCGCGAGCACTACGAGTGCGCTTGCCATAGCCGCAATGCGCGGGATGCGCGACGCGCCGCTTCCCCGCCGCAGGTCCCAGATGTAATATCCGAATACCGCCCCAGCGCTTGCGAGCACGACAAGTATTTTCAGCATGAAAGACGCCGTGAGATCGCCTCCGAGAAAATTATAGATGAGCACTACCAAGTCCGTGATGATCGCGACCGCGGAGATAAAGAGCGTGAAGTAAACAAGCCATTTGCGAACTTTAAATTCGCGCATGGCGGGGCTTTTGACAAGATCACGCTCAATCAGCCATGAGAGAAAGAGATAACACGGGAATACGACAAAAAGTATGGCTTCGGACCTGCGGATGCTGTCGCGCACCGATGGGTAATACGTACTCAAGGCATCCGGGAACAACACGTTTACATACTGGAAAAGAAGCGCAATAAACGCTCCGATTGCGGCGTAGAGCGTCGCGATCATGAGCAGGTGGACAAATACGTCTCGCGGAAGACTGCGTTGAGCTTGGGGCATGAAAAAGATATAAAAGTTAGTACACTCATTGTACCACCTAACTATTCCTTGCGCCATACCCGATTTTCTACAGGAAAAATCTGTACTTATAGCATAGTATACAAATGCTCACGATCGTGAGTATTTGTATACTATGCACAAAGTTGATACTGGCATAGTTCGGGTTTCCCCCATTGACCCCGCGTTTTGAATCGCTTACGGTATCGGTATGAAGACTCGAGTGGTGATTCTTGCGGCGGGCCGCGGTACGCGGATGAATACCGAGACGCCAAAAGTGCTGATCCCCTTTCAAGGCAAGCCCATGATCGGGCATCTGCTTGGTGCGGTCAAAGACTCGGGCGTGGATTCGCGCCCTGTGATCGTGACGGGCTTCCAAGCGCCTCTCGTGGAGCGGACGCTCGGTCCTGCGTACGACTATGTGCGGCAGGATAAACAGCTTGGCACGGGGCACGCAGTCGCCTGCGCGGAGTCCTTGCTCGCAGGACGCGCGGATACCATCATCGTGCTCAACGGAGACCATCCGTTTGTAAAGGCGTCTACCATCGCGGCATTGGCGCAATTGCACGAGCGCGAGCAGTGCGCTCTATCAATGATGACCGTCATGCTTGAGGATTTTACGAGATGGCGCGCGTCGTTTGCGGACTTTGGCAGAATCATACGAGACCACAACAAAAAAATAACCTCAGTTATTGAGGTAAAAGATGCAACGCCGGAACAGCACGAGATCCGCGAAGTCAACCCGAATTTCTTTTGCTTCCGCGCGTCATGGCTCTGGCCAAACATTAGGAAACTCGGCAATGATAACGCCAAGGGCGAGTACTATCTGACCGACATGGTGCGACTCGCGATCGCAGAAGGAGAGTGTATCGCATCCATGAGCGTATCGCCCCGCGAAGCCATAGGACTCAATACGCCCGAGCACTTGAGACTTGCCGAGGGATTGCGGTGATTGACGTAAGTCTTTGTTTTACATAAGCTTTGTTGAGTACTTTGTCTCTCAAACCTCTATCACCGGAGCGCACGCCATGATTGATATGGAGCTAGGGCGTTTATGTGGGATTCTTGAGAAATTGACATTGAGCGGATCCCAAGAAGATTGGGGAGTTCTTTCGCAAGACCTTTTTCACATGTTTGAGTTTTTACGCCACCGGGGAGGCAAGATCGTACTCGCCGAAGCATCGGCGAGGGCAGTCATAACCGCATTGCATCCCATCGTGGCCGCGCAATACGCGGCGAGCCTTGGCGTGCTACAGGAGCGGCTTGCATTCGCCGACCCACTCTCGCTGAGAGAGGTGGCATGAAGCGCCCCGCCATTTCACCCTCAACGCCCGCTCTCCTCAAAGAGTGGGCTTTTTATACTTCAGGAAATGAGTTTCCAGATGGCTCGGGCGGTTTTGTCGCTGTCGTGGCGGAGAAAGCTTCGCGCGAGCGTATCCCCCGCCGTTTTTTGCGCCGTTATCGGCGATAGAAAGTCCCCCGTGATCACCGTGGTACCCGCCGCCTCTATGGCGCTCGTATTCGGCTCCACGAACAGCGCGCCTTCTTTTTTGTAGCGCGCGAGCCATTTGGGATTTGGTTTCTTCATATTGACGATTGCCGTGTCAACGACTGATTTTATCTTGCCTCCCGCAAGATATGTATTGATGGTCGCGATAAAATCAGATGCGCGAAAATCATCCGTCTGTCCCCGCTTGGTCATGATATTGACGACGAGGATTTTTTGCGCGGAAGATTTTACGATTGCTTCGCGCATGCCGCGAGCGAGGATATTGGGCAGGATGCTAGTAAAAAGATCTCCCGGGCCGAAGACAATGGCATCGGCTTTTTTGATGGCCGCAATCGCGCGCGGATTTGCGCGGGACGCAGGGGTTAGAGCAAGAGATGCAATGGGGCTTGTCCGCGGTCTCATAGGTTCGTCAATCGCATGCTCCCCTATGATTTTGGAGCCGTTTTTGAGGGTCGCGGAGAGTCGTGCAGAGACAATCATCGCGGGTATCACTTCGCCCCTGACATTGAGCATTTTTGCGGCAAGCGCGATCGCCCGCTCACTGCTTCCCGTGATTTTCTCAAATGCGGCTATGATGATATTGCCGACCGTATGCCCTTTGAGCGATCCTGAAGCAAACCGGTACGAGAAAAGCTCGCGCATTTCGCTCTCGGTGTAGGAAAGTCCCACGAGGCACTGGCGGATGTCGCCCGGCGGCATGACGCCAAGCTCGCGCCGCAGTACCCCAGTAGATCCCCCGTCGTCGGCCGGAGATACGATAACGGAATTATTGCTCGGAAATTTGCGCAGACCCGCAAGGAGGGTGAATGTCCCCGTGCCGCCGCCGATGATGACAATATTTTTCATCCCGTTAGAAGCAGGTCGCGGTCGTGCCAACCCGCATAAATTAGTTTTGTATTTATTTGTTTTGTATACATATTGAAAGAATTTGCCGTTTTTACGCGACCGCGGCTTCCAACGGGATTCATATCCTTAGAACCTTAAAAGATTTTCCGACTTCTGTAAATGCCCGAATCGTGCGATCCATCTGGTCCGTGGTGTGGATTGCCGAGAGCTGTACACGGATGCGGGCTTTTCCCATGGGTACGACGGGATAGGTGAATCCACGGACATAGATGCCTTTTTCAAAAAGTGCCGAGGCCATGTCCGTCGCGATTTTTTCATCTCCCAGCATGACGGGCGTGATCGGATGCGTGCCGTCTCCTCCGAGTGTAAACCCGGCACGCGCCATGGCAGACCTGAAGTAGAGCGTATTTTTTGCAAGCTCTGCGCGCAGGCTCTGGAATTGCGTGTCAAAATTTTTCAGGACGTACAGCGCGGCTGACGCAATCGGCGGCGGCAGGCTGTTTGAGAAAAGCGATGTGCGGCTTTTTTGACGCAGGTAGGCGATGAGTTCTTTTCTGCCTGCGGCAAATCCCCCGCCGGCTCCTCCGAGCGCTTTGCCAAATGTGGAGGTTACAATGTCTACGCGATCGCCGTACCCCTCTATGCTTCCGCGTCCACGCGCCCCGATGACGCCGGTCGCATGCGAGTCATCCACCATGAGCATGGCGTCATACCGCTCCGCCAAGTCCGCGAGTTCTGCGATACGCGCCGTATCGCCGTCCATGCTAAATACGCCGTCCGTCGCGATGAGCTTGCGACGGCGACTGCCTGCGGCTTTGAGCTTTTCTTCCAGATCCGCCATGTCGCTATGCTTGTAGCGGAAGCGCTCGGCTTTGCAGAGGCGAATGCCGTCTATGATGGATGCGTGATTGAGCTCGTCGGAAAACACGGCATCACCTTCCTGCAGGATAGTCTCAAAAAGGCCGGTATTGGCGTCAAAACAGGATGTATACAGCAAAGCATCCTCCGTGCCGAGAAACGACGCGATTTCCCACTCCAGATCCTTATGGATGACGGATGTTCCGCAGATGAAGCGGACGCTTGCCATGCCGAATCCGTAGGTCTTCATGCCCTCTCCCGCGGCACGGGCAAGATCATCGCTTGAGGCAAGGCCGAGGTAGTTATTGGCGCAGAAATTGAGCAGGGATTTCCCGCCGACCGAGATTTCGGCTCCTTGTTTGCCCGCAAGCACGCCCTCCTCCTTAAACGTGCCTTTTGCTTTCATTTCCGCAAGCTCCTCTTCAAACTGGTTTTTTATGTTTTTGAACATAGTGTTCTGCAACAAGTTTAAAACTGCAATAAAAACTTCGGATGCTCCGACATTTTTTTCTCAAAATCCTCTTTGGTGTACGCGCCGATCGGCATGATGGTATCGCGGCCTTCGTTGAGGATGACGGTAAACATCTTTTCCTGAATCTTGTTTGACGGGTCTTCTAGGAGCTTGCGCGTCGTCTCCCATGTGTCCCAGACGCGCCGGCCGATGACCGCATGCATGGTAAGGCCGTAGACGATCAGGCGATTGTAGTCTTCCAAAACAAAATCCCCGTTTTTGATGCCAAAAAGCACGACTTCCCCGCCGCGACGGGTGCTGAATACTGCATTGTTGACCGAGGAATTAAATCCGGCCATTTCAAACGATACGTCTGCTCCGATGCCGTTGGTGATCTTCAAAATCTCCGATGTTACTTCCTGATCGTGGCGGAATGGATCTTTTTTAGCCGCGTCTACTTTCAAAGGAATCACATAGTCAATACCGAGCTTGTGCGCCATTTCGCGCGCTACGGGATTCGGCTCCACTCCGATGATACTCGCGGCTCCCATGCCCCGCGCAATGAGCGTCAAAAAGAGCCCGATGGGGCCGAGGCCGAAGATTGCCACATTTTTGCCCCGGAGATCCGCCTTGGACGCCGCATGTACCGCGTTGCCGAAAGGCTCCTGCATGGCCGCGACTTCCGGACGGATCTTGCCCGTATCCGTGGGCCATACGATATGGGCGGGTACTTTGGCGTATTCGGCAAATCCGCCGTCCTGCGAGATACCCAGGATTTTTTCATTGGTACAGACGTGCTGTTCCCCGCGCGTACATTGGTAGCATTGGTTGCATACGACATGCGATTCGCATGCGGCAAAATCTCCCGCTTTCACCCGCGTCACGCGCGAGCCGACAGCCACCACCTCTCCGAAAAACTCATGCCCGATGATGCGGTACGTTTTCTTCTCCGTCGCGAGACTCCCGAGAATGTGATCCCGAAATGCGGATCGGAACCAGATGCCGCGGTCGGAGCCGCAGACTCCGGCATAGTGCACGCGTATCAGTACGCGGTCGGCATCGGCCGGATCCGCTTTTTCGTCCAAAATCGGTTCGGGGACATCTCTTTTTTCAAATCCCCGCGATGTCTCCCACATCTCGTGATACGTATCAAATACCAGTGCTTGCATATAGGCAACATTACTCCACCGTGACGGATTTTGCCAGATTCCTCGGCTTGTCCACGTCGTATCCCCGCAGAACCCCGAAATAATAGGCAAAGAATTGCAGAGGTACTACGGAAAGCAAAGGCGTCAGCATCTCAAGCGTCTTGGGTATGTATATCACGTCGTCCGCAATTTCGCGGATACGCGTATCCCCGGCCGTTGCAATCGCGATGATCGGGCCCCCGCGCGCCTTGATCTCCTCCATGTTGGAGAGCATTTTTTCGTATACCGAGTCCTGCGGGGCGATGCAGACGGAAGGGATGTTTTTGTCTATCATGGCAATTGGCCCGTGCTTGAGCTCTCCTGCCGCATATCCTTCGGCATGCACATACGAGATTTCTTTGAGCTTGAGCGCGCCTTCCAGAGCGACGGGGAGATTGTACTTCCTGCCGAGGAAAAAGAAATGCTCGCTTTTCTGGTATTTGTGCGCAAGAGCGCGTATGGCTTCGTGATCCGCAATAATGCCGCGCATAAGGTCGGGGATTCTTTTCAGCTCACGCGCGATGCGCTCGCCTGTCACAAGCGACATGTCACGCTGGCGGCCGAGAAGAAGTGTTACGAGTGCGGCGATTGCGACCTGCGAAGTGAATGCTTTGGTGGACGCGACGCCGATCTCCGGCCCCACGTGCTGGTACACTCCGGCATCGGTATCCCGCGCGATGGTGGAGCCGACGACATTGACGATTCCGAGCGTGGTGATGCCCTTTTCTTTGGCTTCGCGCATCGCGGCCGTGGTATCTGCGGTCTCTCCGGATTGAGAGATCGCAAGGAAGATGTCTCCTTCTCGAAATACGGGCTTGCGATAGCGGAATTCAGACGCGATATCCACCTCCACGGGGATGCCTGCGTACTCCTCAAGCATGTATTCGGCGATGCGTCCCGCAAGATACGCCGTGCCGCATGCGGCGATCAGAATGCGTTTTGCATGGCGCAATTCCTCCGTGACTTCGGCAAGGCCGCCGAGTTTTACGAGCCCTTCTTCGGGGATGAGCCGCCCGCGCAGGGAGTTTTCAATAGCTTCCGGCTCCTCAAAAATTTCTTTGAGCATAAAGTGCGGATATCCGCCTTTTTGCGACTGTTCAAGCGACCACTCTATGGTGTGGGATTTTTTGGCAAGCTCGTTGCGGTTCAGGTCATAGATGCGGTGCTCGCGCGGAGTCAGCACCGCGATTTC
>CAZYED010000013.1:10673-15722 GCA_964646295.1 uncultured Candidatus Saccharibacteria bacterium
GGTGTGTTTTAATACGGCCGATGCATCGGACGCCACGATGTATTCGTCCGTGCCGATACCGACGAGAAGCGGGCTGAAGTTGCGCGCCGCAATCAGCATATCCGGCTCCTTGGCGTAGAGGACTGCGAGGCCGTATGTCCCGCGGATTTTGACAAGCGCCATCCGTACCGCGTCTTCAAAGCGGTTGTTCTTAAGCTCTTCTTCTATAAGGTGCGGTATGACTTCGGTATCGGTCTGGGACGTAAACTTGTGTCCGGACTTTTCCAGTGCTGACCGCAGTTCTTTATAATTTTCCACGATGCCGTTGTGTGCGACATAGACACTGCCCGTGCAGTCGCCATGAGGGTGGGCGTTGGCTTCGGTCACGCCCCCGTGCGTGGCCCATCGGGTGTGAAAAATCGCGAGAGGTGAGGCGTGCGCACCCCCGAGCTTTTCCTCCAGATTGCGTACGCGCCCCACTGCTTTGACCACGGTGATATGATCTTTTGCATCAAAAAAAGCGGCTCCTGCCGAGTCGTAGCCGCGGTACTCAAGTTGTTTAAGGCATTCAAGCCCTACGGAGACCGCGTTTTTCTTTCCTATATACCCGACAATGCCGCACATAGTATACGCACTATAACCTTATCGCGCGACGATCCGTTTCTGATGATACCATATAAGGAGCGTATGAAATACTCCAGTTATTGGGTACTCGGTGCCATAATGGCAGTAGGCATAATCCTACGCGCAATCAATCTTGGCGTGCCTGACGTGGCAAGCGACGACGCGCTGTACTCACTGCGCTCAATAGGCTGGGTTGACTACGTCGCTTCCACCAATCTGCAGTCCACGCCGATTAGTTGGTTTGATACGCCGCAATGGTGGCAGGGGCTTTCTTTTCATGATGCGCCGCCGCTTGTATTTGCCGCGCAAAGAATCTTTTTTGCGACGGGCGGAGACAATGTCATTGCGGCGCGCCTGCCCTTTGTCGCGGCGGGCACCGCTTTGATTGCTACAGTATTTCTTCTTACGAGTGCGGTGGCCGGCACATATGCGGGGCTGGCGGCCGCGGGAGCGGTTGCCGTCATGAATTATGCGGTGGGCGCCTCCCGCATCGGGCTTCTGGACGGGTTTGCGGCGCTGTGGACGGCATGCGCGCTTTATTTTTTCATCAAAGCGGGTACGCGGCCGAAATCCTATCTCTGGTGGGGGCTTGCCGCGGGTCTTGGCATGCTGACAAAATATACCTTTGTTTTCCTTGTGCCCGTATTTTGCATCGGGTTTTTATTGTGGCGGCGGCGCGACTTTCGTAGAAAATGGGTTTGGTTGGGAGTCGGCGTACTATTTACCGTGCTCCTGCCGTTGATCGTGTACACTGTCATGATGTGGCGCGAGCGCGGCCATCCGGATGCGGCGCTCGCGACAATGATCGGGCAACACCCTGCGGACTTTCAGGGACTTGTCCGCGAGACGCATGCTTTGCGCGATGCGCCCCGTGCGGCTGTGAAGATATTTACAGATAATTTCAGTAACGGGTTCCGGCTTCTATTTCTTTGGGGAATCGTTGCGGCTGTTTTTCGGACGCGGCGCACTAAAAACATGCCGGAACGGAGAGATCTGATACTGCTTGGGCTTGCGTTTGTTTCGGGTATCGCGATCGTAAGCATGGCGGGCGGGAGCGACCGCTTCGGGGTGATCCTGGTACCATTGGTGGCCGTAGCGCTCGGCATAGGCATATCTGAAGCATGGAGATATGCGTACGGATGGCGCGCGTGGGCCTGTACAATCCTTATCGGGAGCGCCATACTCTGGGAGGCTGTCTTTGCCGTACAGAGTCAGCTCCTGCCGCATCCGCCACTTCCTTCCCCGATGGCAATCGCCCGCAACCGTCCCGCATTTACAGGTTATAGATTTCTTGAAGACTATGTCGCCGGATTTTACCGCGAATTTCCGGAGCCTTCGCCGATCGTGATTTTCAAAGACGAGCCACAGCTTGCGACACTGCAGAAGCAATGGATAGAGGCACGGCTGGGCGGCGTTGCCAAACCGGTCTTTCAAAAGCATCTTTTAGTTTTTGACGACCGGATCAGTTGGTTTGCGTGGGTATGGATTTTTGAACGCCGCCGCCTGTATGATAGCGCCCCGATCCACTCCATAGGACAGTTTTTGGAGAAGATGGATGCAAGCGGCGGGACTTTCTACACGCAACTTGGCCTTGGCGACGCGACGGTCATCGTGGCGGATGATGATTTGCTTGAGCGCGAGGGCACGCAATCACCAGACGCCTATGTATCATTTACGCGTGAACTTGCGGCGGCGGGAAAGCCGATGTATGAAATACGCGCCTATGACGGCCGGACGCTTTTCAGAGTCTTTCGCCTTTCTCTCGCGCCTGTCGGACGGTAGCTGATGAAAAGGCAAGCAGTGTCACGCGCCATACGCTTTCCATGATGATGCCGAGATTGAATTTTGATTTTCCTACGGTACGTTCGGTAAACACAATGGGCAGTTCATAGATACGGAGGCCGCTTTTATGCGCCGCGAAGACGACTTCAATCATAAAGCAGTATCCTGACGAGCCGAATGACGCGACATTGAGTTGCGCCAGCGCCTCGCGGCGAAAACACCGGTATCCGGTCGTCAGATCGCGGTATGGAAGGCGAAGCAGGGCGCGCGCATAGGCGTTGCCAATCCTGCTGATACACCGGCGTATGAAATCCCAATTTTCAATTGTACCGCCCGCAATATAGCGTGATCCGACGATGACATCATAAGTATCTGCGGCATGGAGCATGGCGGGAATACGTGCGGGGTCATGCGACATGTCAGCATCCATCTGAATGATGCGATCCGGCGGAGAGGGGTCTGTAAGCAGAGTTTGAAAGGCCTGAATATACGCCTTGCCGATCCCTTCTTTGCGCGTGCGCCGGAGGATGCGTATGGGAAAACGCTTTGCAAGCTCTTCGGCGCACGCCGCAGTGCCGTCCGGGGAATTATCGTCTACGACGAGCAAAGAAAGGCCGGGTATGTTCAGTCCAAAAATCTTCTCTGCAAGCACAGGAAGATTCCCTTTTTCATTATAGGTTGGGATTACGACGACAATTCTGCCAGACATCGCGAGAATTATTTAGTGCTTCTTCTTTAGGGTATACGCCACGGTTACCGCGAGTGTAGCATGGATAAAGACATCATAAAATGCCCCGCCTATAGTCGGGACATTTTATGATGTTCTACGCGCATACCCCTTATCTACGGAGTCGTCGTAAACGAGAACTGCGCGGATGTAGCGCTGTTTCCGGCCGCATCCTTTGAGCCGGTGATGTAATAGTATTGGGTTGAGGTTGCGAGTGCGGATAGGGTGAGGTCGTGGCCCAAGACCATGGTCGCCGAAGACACGACCGATGCGGAGGACGTGTTGACGATCGGCGTTGAAGTGCTGTACCAGACCGTACTGTCGGACAACTCACCCGTAGTCCATGTGACATGCGCACTGCTTCCCGTAACCGATGATGAAGTTACAGCGGAGATCACGGGTGCCGTCACGTCTACCGCGGAGAGCGTCGTGAATGACTGCTGGCCGGAGAGTGTTTTATTCCCGGAAGCGTCGGAAGATTCCACGATGTAGTAGTATGTGGTACTTGCCGCAAGACCGGAGAGCGCGAGATCATGGCTCGTGAGCAGAGCCCCGTCGCTTACCGAAAGCGTGCCGGTTGCCGCAGTTACGGGACTTGTTGCGCTGTACCACACCTTGCCGGTGGCGCTTTCATTGGTCGCCCATGTGATGTGAGCGGATGTTGTCGCGATTCCGGTGGCGGTGATGCTTGAAATTACCGGCGGCGTGATATCCGATGACGACGTCTGGAATGACATCTGGGACGATGTCGTGAGGTTGCCCGCCTTATCGGCCGACTGGACGTAATAGTAGTATGCCGTGTTTGATGATAAGCCGGTGAGCGCCATATCGTGATCCAAGGTCAGGTCGCCCGAACTTACTACGGATGTGGCGGTGGTTGAGCCGATCATGCTCGTCGCAAAGACGACTTTGCCGGTCGCTTTTTCATTTGTCGTCCATTTGATATGAGCGCCTGTCGTGGTGATACTGCTTGCGGTCAGACCCGAGATGACCGGCGCTACAGTGTCGGGAGTGGTGGTCCCTTTCTTGTCTTTGAGCTGATCCTCTATGCCCGGCGGGAGTTTCTGGCAGGGTGGTACGATCGGACGCATGCCATCGTGCTTGCGAAGCCACCCGGGGGCAATGAGGTGTCCCGGCGGGACCATGGCGCAAGGCCGTTTTTCTCGTTCCTTCCCATTATGATCCTCGTCGTCATCTTCTTCTTCGTGCCCGATGGGGTCCTTTTCAAGCTCACGAAGAAGTCTTGCCAAAGTCTTGGGGCCGACGAATCCAACGCCTTCCACTCCTTCGCGTTCCTGGAACTTTTTGACGGCGCGGGCGGTCGCTTTTCCGTAAAATCCGGTAATCAGTCCTTCCGGATAAATGTCAGGATATTTGGCAAGAATCGCCTGAAGAGTCTTTACGTCGTCACCGGTCATTCCCTCACGAAGGTGTCGGAGGAGTTTTGCGGTTTCTGCGACTTGAGCGCTCGCGGCCATAACGCCGCTTTGTGCCTGTTTGAGCGCCTCAAGCTGACGCTGAAGCTCTGCGATCTGCGCTTGGAGCGTTGCAATAAGCGTCTGCGCGGACGCAGAAGATGTCTGGGCATACGATGGAATTGCAGGCCCCAGAACGAATCCTGCTATAAGAGCCGCAAGGAAGAGTTTCTTAAGATGCGACATAATATCAAATAGCATTAAGCCTATAATGTTTACATTATAGGAAAATCTGCTAGTGCTTGTCTATGCGGCTGTGGATAACCTCGCATGTTCAAGGGTCTGTTGAGAATCTCAAGACGCTCAAACAAAAAACGCCCCGATCACCGGGACGTTTTTTGTGACTGCTTAGGAGACGCGGTTTACGTTGACTGCATTGAGTCCCTTGGGGCTCTCTGCGATATCAAACGTTACGCGGTCGCCTTCGCGAAGGTCGTTGAACGCTACGTTCTTGAGCTCGTT
>CAZYED010000014.1:0-15330 GCA_964646295.1 uncultured Candidatus Saccharibacteria bacterium
TTCCACTTCACCGATGGCTTCATGTCGCGCGGGATCAAATGCTTCTCCCGCTGATGCCTGTATCACCGCAACTCCGCGCTTTTTTAAAACATCTTCAAGCTGTGAGCGGATCAGCATGATGCCCCGCTCCATGCCTTTGTCCGTACTGCCCGCAAGCGCCAGATCAAAACTGTCCAGCACCGGCAAAAGCTCCTCTATCATGCCGACACTTGCAAACCGTATCAGATCCTCAAGCCGCTTCCCTTCTTCTTTTTTGTAGTTGATACCGTCGGCTTTCGCTCTCTGCCAGCCGTCCAGATACTCTTTGCGTTCTTTGTCGGATCGCGCAAGATCCGCTTTGAGCTTCTTGATCTTGGCCTGCAAATCGGGCATGGCGCCCTCCTCATCAGGTATCAACTCTACTTCTTCTGCGTCTGTTTTTGGTTCGTCATTCATAATTCATCATTCATCATTCCTAATTCTCCGCGTGATCGCTTTGTGTTTTTGATAATCCGTGCGGGTGGGCGCCACAATGCTCACAAATCCGCGGAATCCCGCCGGATGCTCCCATGACGCCAGTACCATGGTGCACTCGCGCATCAATTTGAGAGGATTTTCGCGTCCAATAAAGATCGCTTCTTCTTTTTCATCAAGACAGGGTAGAATTTCACGGATCTCTTCGTCAAAAAAATCCGCAAAACGCCCGAATGCCTGCGCGCGGCGCTGGTCGGCAAACTCCGGCTCCCCCAATATCTCGGAAAATCCACTCTCGTAGAAGCCGTCATCTTCTCTCATGCCTGCGGCGGCAAATGCGCCCGCGATCTGTGATACTGTCTTTGCAAGTCCGCGTATAAATTCATCCGCATCGGACACGGCATATGCCCGCTCCATCATGGCTGATTCTTTGCGGTCAAGATATTCATCTGTGAGCAGATGGTCTACGAAGAAGCGATAGCCTTTGTCCGTCGGGATGCGGCCTGCGGATGTATGCGGCTGTTCCAAATATCCCTGCGCATCCAGTCGCAAAAGTTCGTTTCTGATCGTGGCGGGGCTGACATCCATATCAAGATCGCGCGAGGCTACGGGTCGCGCAGTGTTGATATACTCGCGGATCACCGCATTGAGAATGGCCTGCTGTCGCTCCTGCAACATAATATGGAAATTATAAAGGAGTTAGCAGTCTCATGTCAAGAGTGCTAATGTTCACTCCTGATGGAAAGTTAAAATTGAACTGAAATGTTTTAGTTTTCTGTCAAGTAGGCGTTTGGCGCTAATTTCTCTATACTATTGTCATGGAAGCCGTGTTTGAAAAAATCCTTGTCTTGTTTCTCCTACTTGTCGTGCTTGGGCGTAGTGCCGTGTGGGCGATTCGGGCATCAGCGGGGCTTGCGCGCATTGCAGGCATTACGGAGTTTGTCATCAGTCTTGTGCTCATCACTCTGATCTCCGTCCTACCCGAAACCGTCATCTCTCTGTTTTCGGCGCTCGGCGGTGATCCTGCTCTCGGTCTTGGCGCGCTGATCGGATCCAACGTCGCGGATCTTACGCTCGTATTCGGCGCAGTGGCGCTTGTAGCGCCCCATGCGGTAGTGGCGCAGGCAAGATTTGTCACCAAAGACTATCTCTTCCTTTCATTTCTTCTCCTCCCGCTGGCTCTCGGATTTACCGGATCGTACTCGCGTCTTGACGGCGTCATACTGATCGCCGCAGGCATCCTGTTTTTCTGGATCATGATCACGAGCAAACGCCGTGAAGGAAACGGCACGCCTCGTGCGATCAATCACCACTCGCTTGACCGCGAGCTGATCATCCTCCTCGCGAGTCTCGTCCTCATGGGCGGCGCATCCTACTACGCGGTGTCTTATGCACGTGAGATTGCGACGATTGCGGGAGTCGCCCCGGCGCTCATAGGAATTTTGATCATCGCGCCCGGCACGTGCCTCCCTGAACTTATTTTTTCCGTCCGCGCCATCCGCAAAGGACACGCGACTCTGGCTCTCGGAGATGTGCTCGGCACAGTCATTGCTGATGCTACTCTGATCCTCGGGATCCTCGCGCTCATCAGTCCTTTTACGTTTAACCCGCGAATCATCATTGTTACGGGCATTTTTATGCTTTTGGCGGGATTTCTTTTCTTTTCGCTCCTGCGATCGGGGCGGAAACTCACGCGTGGCGAGGGCGCGTATCTGCTTGCTTTCTATATCCTGTTTATCGTTGTGGAGTTTTCTTTGCGCGACTGGACGCCGCTGATTACGAGATAGTAGGTAGTAGGTTGTAGGTGGTAGGTTGTAGAAAAGAAAAATCCAATTGATCTCACTACAAGTTTTTTATGAAAATCAGGCTTTACAATACGCTCACCCGCCGAAAGGAAGTTTTTAAGCCCGTCCGCAAAAATAAGGTTGGTCTCTATACCTGCGGGCCTACGGTATACAACTACGCGCACATCGGCAATCTCCGCACGTATATTTTTGAAGACGTACTGCGCCGGACACTAGAGCATGCCGGATACCGCGTACGGCACGTCATGAACATGACCGACGTGGAGGACAAGATCATCCGCGATGCAAAATCAGCCGGCAAGACGATCTTTGAATTTACCAGGTCGTACGAAAGGGCGTTTCTTGACGATCTTGCCAAGCTCGGCGTCCAGCCCGCATGGAAATATCCGCGCGCCACCGCGCACATTCCGGAGATGATAGAGCTCATCAAAGTACTCCTCAAAAAGGGGTTCGCGTATGAAGCGGACGGAGCGGTTTATTTTGACATCTCCAAATTCAAATCCTACGGCCGCTTGAGCCGCCTCAAAAAACGCACGCTCAAAGCGGGAGCCCGCGTCATCTCCGATGAATACGCCAAGACGAATGCGCAGGACTTTGCCCTCTGGAAATCCGCGCAACCCGATGAGCCGTCGTGGTCTGCACCCTTTGGCGAAGGGCGGCCCGGATGGCATATTGAGTGCTCCGCCATGGCGATGAAGTACCTTGGTACGACGCTTGATATACACGCAGGCGGCGTGGATCTCGTATTCCCCCACCACGAAAATGAAATTGCCCAGTCCGAGGCCGCCACTGGCAAGCCTTTTGCGCGATTTTTTGCCGAAGGCGAGCATCTGCTGGTGGACGGCAAAAAAATGTCCAAGTCTCTAGGCAATTTCCTGACGCTCCGCGATTTTGAAGCGAAGGGTCTGGACCCGCTTGCATTCCGATACCTGATCCTCACCGCGCACTACCGCGCAAAGCTCAACTTCACATGGAAGTCGCAGGATGCGGCGACGCAGTCCTTCCTGCGGCTCCGCGAGTTTGTCCGCATGCTGGATGATGCGCGCGAGGGCGCGAAAAAAGGCGGGAAGACTGTCACTTTGGCACCCTACGAGAAACGCTTCTCTGACACAATCACGGATGATCTTGGAACGGCGCCGGCGCTTGCAGTGCTCTCGGAGCTCGTCGGCGCCTACCGCAACAATCCGGAGCATTTTGACGCAAAAGCCGTACGCCGCCTCATCAACGATTTTGACGGCGTACTCGGCCTTGCGCTATCCGGCATCACAAAAGAAAAAATACCAGCCGCCATACATAAACTTGCCCGCGAGCGAGATGCCGCGCGCGCGGGGCGCGATTTTGCGCGTGCCGACCGCCTCCGCTCAGCGATCCGCGATGCAGGATACGAGATTGAGGATACGCCTGCCGGAGCGAATCTAAAAAAGATCAGCTCATAACTAAAACTTCCCCGATGCATCGGGGAAGTTTTAGTTATTCAGCAACGGAGAGATTATAATCCTGTCCGCCGCTCTCAAGTTCGTACCTAAACGCTTCGGGATTGAGAGGCTTATTCCTGATATAGCCCTCGTCATACAGCGCGTCAATCATAGACGCTCCGCCTGCCGCTCCCGCAGGTACCGACGGATATTCTCCATGATCCGAATAATAAACCTCAAGCACCGTCGCGAACTGATGAATATTGGCGCCATTGGCCGCGGATTGTGCGCCTGCAATAAGGTCTTCGGAATGAAGCGCGGGGCCGTTGATCACGACCGCACTGCCGATAAGCGTAGTAATGAGCATCTCCAAAAGTGTTTTATTCACGTGTACATTATACCATACTTAAAGATATAAGTCAATAGCAAAGATTTGAATTCGCATTCTAACTGCACAGCGGTTTGCAGGCTAATTGCACAGGCATATGGGCCGGACATACTCCGGACATATGTCACATACACACATCAAACCGGAGGACTGTCCGGTCATCGCCCGTATGCTTCGGGCCGGATACGCGGGTGCCGAAATCGCCCGTACGCTTGGCAAGGACCCAAGTTCCGTCAATCGCCACATCAAACAGCATGGGGGCAGAGACGGATACGACATACGAGAGGTGCGCAGAAGAAAACGGATGATGCGCATAGCGGCGATGGATGGTGTCCGAATACTCAAAGGGTCATTGTTACGCACCGTCGTTCTGCGACTCAAGAGGCACGAGTCGCCAGAGCAGGTCGCCGGAGTACTCGGAACTGTCAATGCAAGCACCATATACCGATACATCAAAGAACGGGCTCCTCACCTCAAGAAGTATCTCCGATCTCAGAAAGGCAAGTACCGACGCAGACGAGGTACCAAACAACGCGAGGAAGCCAGAGAACAAGCCAAAAAACGGCGTATTGACGAAAGGCCGAAGGTCGTGGAGCGGCGCAGCCGCCTTGGTGATTGGGAAGGCGATACCATGCTTGGGCGAGACAAGCGTGTGCGCATCGTCACTTTTGTGGATCGCAGGAGCGGCTACCTGATCGCATACCTTCTCCCGAAAATGCGTGCGGAACTCCTGACATCTCTGGCCATTGAACGATTCCGCCGCATCCAGAGAAAGAAGCGCAAGACGCTCACGCTCGACAATGGGGCCGAATTCTCCGACTGGGAGCGTCTTGAGAAGAGAAACGGCACGACGGTGTATTTTGCCTATCCCTACCACGCATGGGAGCGCGGTACCAACGAGAACACCAACGGCCTGCTGCGGCAGTATTTTCCTAAGAATCTGGACTTTAATTTGATCACTGCCGAGGATCTCGCCCGTGTGGTACGCAAGCTGAATAACCGGCCCAGAAAACGTCTTGAATTCAAGAGTCCGCGCCAACTATTTCAGAGAAGATGATCTGTGCAATTAGAGTGCTAATTCAAAAGACTTGGCTTATCTTCAGGGTATTTGAAGAGGCGCATGGGTTACATGCGCCTCGCACTACTATTTTTTCGGCCTTGGGGGGGCTAAAACAACCCCCGCAGCCCCGGTGAAGACCTGATCCCCAGGCCTTACCTTAAAGCCAAGGTCAGGACAGTTCCATTCATTGCGGCCTGCCGGAACCGTAATGAATTGCCCCGTGGTGAAGTTTGCACAGAAACCTTCCACAGGAAGAAAACCATGGACATTTGCGCCGACACCCCGTAGGAAGTACTTCCCTACTGGGGTCCCGTCATTCATGCCGACGACACTGAATTTCGTCAGTGTCCCCTGTGTCAACTGGCGGAGAATGTCCAATGGTAGGGAAAATTCCACAAATCGGTCGCTCATCGCGACCTTGAGAACGCCAGGGTAGTCGTCGGCACCCCATCCGCAATCACGGGCGTCCCCTAGAAACGGCTGGAAACTCCATTTGGGATCAATCGTGATCCCATACTCCACACCTATGCCTTGAATTTGACATCCGGTTTTTGGTGTAGAGTTTGTATCCAGAAAGAAGTAGAAAGTTGCCGTGGGGGGCGCCGCAAACTCCGCCAAAAAGTATGCGGACTGCCCATCGTCGGTCACCCAAACATTCAGGATATCGGCACCTGCCAAATAGTCGCCATACTCATCAGTAATTATTGGTCGGGCACCAAGTGCAAACCAGTCTTGTGGGCACCCATCGACGTTGATGGACGTACCGGCGCCCTCTCCACAGACACCGGAGCCACCGCCTCCACCACCCGTTTCAGACGCCAAACTGCCATGGGCGGCCGGCTGGCCTGACGTCGTCGCCGTCCCATCTTTGCCTACGACAGTGGTCTGTGCGTGGACGGATACAAGCAAAAACATCAGTCCCAATATCGCCACGGACAAAACTTTCAGGGCTCTCTGCATGGTCCCATCTCCTAAATGATAAGTGAAATCCAATCATTCGGCACTTTGGAACGACGCCCATGCCTCCTTTCTGAGGGCAAGTAGCTCACAGCTTTTAAGAACTTAAGGTCTATTAGTGGCATAAATAAATATATTTGTCAAGTACACAGCTTTTCCTCTTGCGCGTGCCGTGATGCCTGACCTATGCTTATGCACATGGCCACACGAGAAGACAGAGGCGCTGAAGTAAGGGTCCCGCCGCAAGACTTGGAGGCGGAGCATTCGGTGTTGGGCTCGCTGATGCTGGATCACGAACCGATTTTCCGCGTGGCAGACGTGCTCGCCGCTCATGATTTTTATAAGCCCGCGCACCGCGAGATTTATGAAGCCATCACGGACCTTTTTGCCAGGCGCGAGCCCGTGGATGTGCTCTCGGTTACGTCGCGCCTGCGTGAGAAAAACAAACTGGACGACATCGGCGGCTCAAGCTACCTTGCGACTCTGGTCAATGCAGTGCCCACCGCAAGCCATATTGAGCATTATGCGACTCTGGTCCGGCGCAAGCGCCTCTTTCGCGATCTCATCGGCGCATCGCATCATATTGCGCAACTCGGCTACAAAGAAGCGGATAATATTGAAGAGCTCATAGACGAGGCGGAGCAAAAGATATTCGGCATCGCGAAAGATTCGTTGAGGCAGGAGTTTTTCCCCATCAAAGAAGGGCTCGCGGATGCTTTGGAGCGCATTGACCGCCTGCACAAAGGAGACGGGGCGCTCCGCGGGGTTCCTACCGGATTTGCGGACCTGGACGGGTATCTGGCCGGCCTGCAAAAGTCCGATTTGGTAATTCTCGCCGCGCGGCCGAGCCTCGGCAAGACGTCTCTCGCACTCAACATCGCGCGCAATGTCGCCGCCGAAGAAAAAAAGGCGGTGGGAGTCTTCAGTCTTGAAATGTCGCGCGAGCAGGTCATTGACCGCCTCATCGCATCCGAAGCGAGCGTAGACCTCTGGCGCCTGCGCACCGGCAAACTCCGCTCGGACGGCCCCGACAACGACTTTGCGCGCCTAAGTGATGCCATGGATGCGCTGTCCCAGATTCCGATCTTTATTGACGACTCGGCATCCCCCACCGTGATGGAACTGCGCGCAAAAGCGCGCCGCCTCCAGGCACAGCACGATGTAGGACTTATTGTCATTGACTATCTCCAGCTGATCCGCGGACACGGCAATACCGATTCGCGCGTGCAGGAAGTCTCGGAGATTTCGCGCTCCCTCAAGGGTCTGGCCAAAGAGCTCAACGTACCCGTGCTTGCGCTCTCACAGCTCTCGCGCGGCATTGAGATGCGCGGGCCTTCCGCCAAGCCGAAACTCTCCGATCTACGTGAAAGCGGAAGCATCGAGCAGGATGCGGACGTCGTCATGTTTATTTATCGCGAAGACAAGGCAAAAGAAAACAGCGACAAGAAAAACATTGCGGAGATTCTGATTGAAAAACATCGCAACGGCCCGACCGGCAAAATAGAGCTCTACTTCAATGAGCAGTCCGCCGCCTTCCGCACCATAGAAAAACATTTTTCAGACCCCATCTAAGCTTGATGGAGTTAGCTTGTAGCTTGTAGAAAAAACCTACCAGCTACACGCTACCAACTACAAGCTATTTCATGTATCCCGAACCCATCCAAAAACTCATTGATCTCTTTGCGCGATTCCCCGGCATCGGACCGCGGCAGGCCGCGCGCTTCGCCTTTTTCATCCTCAAAGAAAAAGATCCCTTTGTGTCGGAGCTCCGCGACGCCCTTGCCGCGGCCGAAGCGCAGATTGGCATCTGCAGTACGTGCTTTCGCACGATGGAAAGGCCAAGCGGCGCGATCAGCTCCTGCGATATCTGCATCAATCCGCGGCGCGAGGCGCATCTGATCGCCGTGGTGGAAAAAGAGTCCGACATGCGCAACATGGAGCAGTCGGGCGCGTATCACGGCCTATACCATGTACTTGGCGGCGTGATCTCACCCCTGGACCAGGACTCTCCCAAGCGCATCCGCTTAAAGGAGCTCTATGAGCGCGTGGAGAAGCGGCTTGAAGACGCCGCGGCCTGCGAAGTGATCCTTGCGACCAACCCCACGACCGAAGGCGACACTACTGCGCGATATATCGAGCGGGTTCTGGCGCCCCTCCAAAGCGATCATCCCTCACTCACTATTTCGCGCCTAGGACGAGGCTTGTCGCTTGGCGCCGAGCTTGAGTATGTGGACGAAATCACGCTCAAAAGCGCCTTGACAAACAGAAAATGAAAATTAAAAAACAATCCCTAGGGATTGTTTTTTAATTTGTGATTTTTGTGATCTCTACTTCGGTGTAGTGCTGACGGTGGCCGCGCTTCACGCGGGAGCGGGCTTTGGGACGGTATTTGAAAACAATCACCTTGCGCGAGCGCGCATTCTTGAGAACCTTTGCCTCCACCATCGCTCCCGCCACATTGGGAGTTCCCAGCAGTACAGAGTCACCGTCCACGACGATCAAAACCTCGCCCAAAGAAAGAGTCACTCCCTCTTCGGCCTCCAGTTTTTCTATCTTCAGTTTCTGCCCTTGGCGGACGAGATACTGCTTGCCTCCGGTTTTGACTACGGCAAATTTCATACCACAAAAGAGTATCATATCCCGCCTTTTCGCGCAAATCAATCAAGACCCCCCCCATAGACCAAACATAGTATACACTTTCACACGATCGTGTGAAAGTGTATACTATGTTGAAAACGTAAAAACGCAGGAGAGCTTGGCTCCTGCGTCTCATATCTCTCAAACTCATCATACGGGTTCTTTGAGCCACTCAAGGCCTACGGACTGGCCTTGTGACCCAATAATCGCCTTAAAAGGGTGCGGCGCCCGCACCGTAAGACCAAGGCTTGGAAGAATTCTTTGTCGCTCTCTGTCAGACCGCATCTGTACTCTGGTACGGGCAAAAATATAGTGGACAAAAACCTCTGTCTCAAGAGGAGCCCCATCGCCGTCCGTAGAGAGTTCTTCCCGGACATAGCGGATCGTATGTCTTCCGTTCCATTTCCACTGTGCTTCTCGGAAAATATCCGCTCTCTGGGCAGGCGTCTCCGTAGCACCCGGTACTCTATAGAGCGCGTTCCCCTGATTGATGTACTGCATGATCGTCCCTGCTGTGCTGTCGCTTGGCGGTAGCACGAGGTTATGTTCCCTAAAGAACTTTATCTGTGCTTGCGTTGGTTTGGACACAAAAGTCCTCCTCTCCTGCTTGTATATAAGACAACGGCCCGAATATAGCCAATACTTTACTCATCCTCTTCGGGTTTTGCAAGAGACGCCTGCTCAATACTCGTCCGCTCGCCCGTGATGCGCAGTACATCCTTATCAATCTTCCCGAGTTCTTTGGATGCGGCATTGTACATACCGACCGTAGTCCCAAGATGCCCCCCGAGTTTTTTGAAATACACATCGTATGCCGAAAGATGCCTGTTGAGATTCTCTACCTGCTTGATGATTTCCTTTGCCTGTTCCGAGATCTTCTGATTGCGCAGTCCCTGAAGCACGGTCTGCAGATACGCAAGAAACGACGTCGGCGAGACGACGATCACTTTTTTCTGCCCCGCGTAGTGAATGAGGTTGCGCGTATCGTCCCCGACCGCGCCGACTTTGTTGATCAGCAGATCATAATACACGGCTTCCGACGGGATAAACATAAACGCAAAGTCCATGGTATTTTCATGCGGCTTTACGTATTTGGACGTCTCATCAATGCGCATTTTGAGATCCGCGATCAGCGCGGCCTCATACCGCTTCTTCTCCGCAGGATCGCGCGCTTCCAGAATCCGGTTATAGTTCTCAAGCGAAAACTTGGAATCTATCGGGATGATGCGCTTGTCCACAAATACCGCCGCGTCCACGATGACGCCGTCCGGAAACGCGTACTGCATTTGGAAAGACCCGGGCGGCAGGACGTTTTTGAGCACGGTCTCAAGATAATATTCTCCGAGAATCCCCCGCTGTTTGGGATTCTTCAGGATGTCCTGGAGATTACGCAGTTGGTCGGCAAAACTCACCACTTGCCTGTTGGTCTCGTCAAGCTTCACGAGTTTTTCCGTGACCTCCTGCACGATGCGCGCGCTCTTGTCCGCCACGTCCTGAATCACGCGCGTACTCGTGCCAAACTGGCTTTGCATGACTTTGTTTGACTCGGCCAGGCGCGTATCCAGCGTCCGTGTCAGCTCATTGATCTGGTTTTGCATCATCAAAAAGAGATTTGCCTGCTCCCGCGGCTCCTCTTGCGGTTTTTTCCTCTGCATGAGATAAAAAAGCGCGCCAAAGCCCGCAATCACTACCGCCGCCAGTACCCAAAATTCCGTGTTCATGCGCCTATCGTATCACGATATCCGCAAAATATCACTTCAGGGATGGGGTTGACAAAATACTGACTATAGGTTACGATAGTGCCAGATCACCTGAAGTATCTTGCATGGTGGTCTTTTCTTTTGGCTTATATATCTAACTTCTCCCCTTGATGCCTCGCGAGGAACGGAATATGAGCTTGCTCATATTTTGTCCAAGCGACAACGCAACAAAGGAGCAACCTTTATTACTACCTACTTCTCGTCACTCATACTCTCGCTCGCGCTCATGGTTCCCAACGGAACTTTGGGGACTCTGCCTCCGACCCTTACCCCGGGGGTATCCGCTCCCCTTCAGACAACGGAAGAGCCCGCGCAGGAGCTTCCCTTGAGCATCACGGATTACGCCGAGGAAGCCGCAGAAAAGCAGGAGATAAACCCGGAGAGATTTAAGCGCCTCATCGCCTGCGAATCCCAGTGGAAAGAATACGCGGCCGGAGACAACGGCACGTCATTCGGCATCCTCCAGTTCAAGACGCCTACATTCGCGCATTTTACGAAAAAGTATCAGCGCGAAGACTTGAGCATAGACAATCCTCGCGATCAGATGGACCTTGCGGCGCAGATGATCGCAAACGGCCATCTTCAGCATTGGAAAAACTGCGCCCGCAAGACCGGATGGACGGCCCATCTGCAACAGCTCTCGCAACGATAGACATTCACGATAGTCCTCTTTCGCAAAACAATATGCTAAATTTATAGTATACAAACTCTCACGATCGTGAGAGTTTGTATACTATAATATCTCTTCCTGCGGCGTTAACCGCTCGCCCATTCGTTTCCCACATCGGGAAATTGGGCGAGTTTTGCGCGAAAGACTTCTTCTATTTTTTTGAGGCCCTCGTCGGTCTTTGCTTCAAAGACAAGTACGAGCGCGGGTACGTTGGATGACGCGCGTACCAACCCCCACCCGTCAGGAAACGAAACGCGTGCGCCGTTGACGTCATTCACGCGCTCCGCGCCATATTCATTCTTAAATAACGCTACAAGCCGTTCCACGACGGCATATTTTTTTTCGTCAGCGCAGGGCGCATGCCATACCGGAGAGGTAACATACTGGGGAAGTTCAGCCATGATCTCGGAAAGCGCACGCTTATCGCGACTCATGTATTCAAGCAGTTTCAAGGCGGCAAATGTAGCATCATCGTATTCATAGTAGCCCTCCCGGATATAAATATGACCGGATCGTTCGCCGGCAAGTACGGCCCCTACTTCTTTTGCTTTTGCCTTGATATACGAATGGCCGGTTTTCCACATGACCGGCACGCCTCCATGCGCCACGATATCTTCGGGAAGGGCTTGCGTGCATTTTACGTCAAAGACGACTTTCCCTCCGTGTTTTATAGCAAGAATCAGACGCGCCAGAAGAATCAGTATCCTGTCGGGCCAGATCACCTCGCCTTTTTCGTCCACCGCGCCGAGACGATCTCCGTCGTCATCCACTCCGATCCCTATATCAGCGCCATGTTCCCGCACGCCACGCGACATCGCATCCAGCATCCCGATCGTACTTGGATTTGCTTCGTGATGGCGTTTTTCACTCACTTCCGTATACTGCTCTATGACTTCGCATCCTGCCGCACGCAGAAGGTCCGGCAGAAAAAGTCCACCCGTACCGTTGCCCGTATCCACAAGGACTTTTATCCGGCGCTCAAGACGTATCCGTCCCAGTACGTCTTTCTTGTATGCGTCAAAAATATTCCCGTAGGACTGCCGCGCGCCGGACCCCGTACTGAAATCTTTTTTCTCTATGATCTGGCGAAGTTCCTGCATGTCCTGCGGTACAAACGTAGTGGAATAATCGTATGCATGCTTAAACCCGCTCCAACCCCAAGGATTATGGGACGCCGTGATCATCACGCCGCCTTTTTTCTTGAGATGGTACTGGGAGAAATAAAACATCGGCACAAGCACCACGCCGATATCAATCACATCTATGCCTGACTCCATAAGTGCCTGTATGGTCTTTTCTTTCACCGTCTCCGAGTAGGGGCGCGCATCGCATGCCACGACCGCTTCGCGGATGCCGCGGCGTTTCAGAAATGTCGCAAATCCCCTGCTGATCGTATCAATCGCTTCCGGACTCATCTCATCTTCACGATCTATCCGTCCGCGGATATCATATTCGCGAAACATATTTTCATTGATTGCCATAAAAGAATTTGTGTTATACCTGAAAATATTATAACGTGAAGTCCATATATGCTCAAAATCGGAATCGTCGGACTGCCGAATGTGGGGAAGTCTACTCTGTTTAACGCGCTGACGCAAAAAAAGGTTGATATCTCAAACTACCCCTTCTGCACGATTGAGCCAAACGTGGGGATTGTGGCCGTGCCGGACGACCGGCTGGACAAGCTCGCGGCACTGTCCCGTTCCAAAAAAGTCGTACCCGCGGCCGTGGAATTTGTAGATATCGCAGGATTGGTCAAAGGAGCGGCCGAAGGAGAGGGCTTGGGCAACAAATTCCTCACCCATATCCGCGAGTGCGACGCAATCGCCGAAGTGGTACGCGTCTTTGAAGACCCCGATATCACGCATGTGGCGGGTGCGCCGCACCCTGCCGCGGATATTGAGGTACTTGAATATGAGCTTATGCTCAAAGACGCCGATACCGTAGCCAAGCGGCTAAGCTCGCTTGAGCGGGACGTCCGCGCCGGCAAAAAGGGTGCGGCGGAGGAACATACGCTTCTCAAGCAGATAGAAGCGGAACTCGCCGCAGGACACATGCTCTGGCGCAAAGGTATCGCAAGCCCCGGGCTTCAGCTCCTGTCGGAGAAGCCGGTCATTTATATTTTCAACGCATCGGAAGAGCAGATCGCAGGGGGATGGGAGCCGGATGCGGCACTCCGCGAAAAGATCGGATCCGCCGATTTTGTCGTGGTCTCGGCAAAAATAGAATCGGAGCTAGGGGAACTGCCCATAGAGGAGCGTAAAGAGTTTCTGGAGTCGCTCGGCATGACGGCAAGCGGCCTTGAGCGGCTCATACGCGCGGGGTACAAGACGCTCGGACTTATGACGTTTTTTACCACCGGAGAGGACGAGACGCGCGGCTGGACCGTGCCTATGGCAGTATCCGCCCCCCGCGCGGGGCGCGCGATCCACTCGGATTTTGAAGAAAAATTCATCCGTGCAGAAGTGATCCATTATGCAAAGCTCTTGGAGGCGGGCGCTTTCAGCCGCGCGCGGGAGCTTGGATGGCTCCGCACGGAAGGCCGCGAGTACATCGTCCAAGACGGCGACGTAATTGAGTTTAAGATATAATACTCTACGGATATTACAAAAACACTCAATCTAGAAAAAGTCAAGATATTGCGGATAAATAGCATATTTGGTACTATATTCAGCACATGAATGAAGATTCAAAAAACTACGAATTGGCGTATCTGGTGATACCGTCGGTATCGGAAGAAGAGGCGCTCGCCGCGGCAGGCAAGCTTTCCAGTGTTTTGGAGTCGGAGCACGGCGTCATTCGGCATTTGGAGACCCCAAAGAAGCGCAAGCTCGCATACCCGATCAAAAAAGAAAAGACTGCGTATTTCGGCTGGACGACATTTACCGCATCTCCCGCCGCAATCGCGCACATCGCAAAAAAAATCAGCATTGATACGGCAGTACTCCGGCACATGATCGTGGAGGAGCGCGTGGAGACGCGCACTCCGTTCCTGCGGCCGTTTTCTCCGCGCGGAAGCAGCGCCCAAAAAGCGATCCCCCGCGAAGCGGAAAAGCCGGGAGAAGAAAAACTTGATCTGGAAACACTTGATAAGAAACTGGAAGAAATCCTCGGAAAGTAAACTTGAGCGTAGAATGTGGAATGTAGAATGTCACCTGCCACTCTCTACTTTCTACTCTCTACCCTCCACTCTCTACTTTCTACCTTCAACACTCTAGTTATGAATCTCAACAAAGTCTTCATCTTCGGCAATCTCACCCGCGATCCGGAACTTCGCCAGACTCCGGGCGGACAGGCTGTCTGCGCTTTTGCCGTCGCGACTAATCGTGTTTTCAAGGACAAGTCGGGCCAGAAGCAGGAACAGGTAGAATTTCACAATATCGTCGCATGGGGGCGGCAGGCCGAGATCATCAATCAGTATCTGCGCAAAGGAAGCTCTATTTTGGTAGAGGGACGCCTGCAGACACGCTCATGGCAGGATCAGCAGGGCGTAAAGCACTGGAAGACAGAGATCGTAGCCGAGCAGATACAGCTGGGGCCGCGAAGCTCCGGCGGAGGTGGCAATGCCGGCGGCATGAATGGCGGCTCTGCCACAGGAAGCGGATCCCGGGCTCCCGCGCCCGAGCCGATGCCGGTGATTGATATCCCTGATGAAAGCGATGAAATAGACGTGAAAGATATACCTTTTTAATTAAACAAAACCGCACATCTCATTACTATGATCCAAAATAAATCTCAAACATCACGCGGCGAGAAAAAACAGTGCCTTTTCTGCACGACCAACCGCGACCTGGTAGACTACAAGGACGTCACGACGATCCGGCAGTTTATGAGTACACAGGGCAAGATCTACCCCCGCCGCAAATCGGGCCTGTGCGCAGGGCACCAACGAAGTGCCGCCGAAGCCATCAAGCGCGCGCGGTTTTTGGCGCTCCTCCCCTTCACCACGCGCTAGTACAACGAAGGTCTACGGGTATTAAGGCGACCGCAGATTTTTCTTGAAGCCAATGGAAAAGCGACAGCCGAAGCTGCCGCTTTGTTTTGTTATGGCAGTATAATCCGTGAGGGATTGGATGAGCTCCTCACGCAGGGTAATGTACTCCTCAAGGCGATTTGAATTGAGTTGAATCACGAGTTAAAGGAAAAAATTAGTTGCTGATTTTCATACACTACGGCTTTACTAAG
>CAZYED010000015.1:0-10144 GCA_964646295.1 uncultured Candidatus Saccharibacteria bacterium
GGGGTCAAAGCCGCCTGTGGCGACCGCGGCTATAAGTTCCGGCGTAATTTTCAGAAGGTAATTTTGCTGTGCGAGACGCGCCGCAAGTTTTTTCAGGAGAAGTTCCGCGATCGCGCGGCGGGACTGATCATCCAACGGCCGAAAGATGACGAGCGAGTCAAAGCGGTTGAGCAATTCCGGCGCCATATGCGCTTCTTTTTCTATATGCTCAATGACCGCCTCACGGGATTCCGCGGGATTTTTCCCTTGCTTGACGAGATCTTGGATGAGGAGAGCGCCTGCGTTGGATGTGGCGATGATGATAGTATTGCGCATATTGACGCGCGTGCCGAGATAATCCGAGAAAAACCCTTCGTCCAGGATTTGGAGAAATACGTTGCGCACCTGCTGATGAGCTTTTTCAAATTCATCCAGCAGTACCACGCCGTAGGGGGTCTTGCGGATGCGGGTGGCGAGGATACCCGGGTCGTTGCGTGCCGGCGATCCGAGAAGTTTTGCGATGTCGTCTTCGGTCTGATATTCCGTGCAATCATACCGCATCATGGCGTCCTCGCTTCCGAAATACACCGCGGCAAGAGCTTTTGCGGATTCTGTTTTGCCGACTCCGGTGGGACCGAGGAAAAGAAAAGACCCGATGGGGCGCGAGGGGTTGCGTACTGCGGTGCGGGCGCGGCGGATAGTGTCGGCGATTGCGCGGATGGCCTCATCCTGCCCGATAACGCGCCGATGCAGTGATGCCTCAAGATTGACGAGCAGTGTGCGCTCGTCCGTGCCGATAGCGCCTGAAGGCATATTGGTCTTTTGCTCCACAATGCGCGATACATGCGCGGGAGCGACAAAGACGTCTCCTGCGGCGGCAGCACTACCCGTAGCCTCCGCAAGAATATCAAGCGCGCGTTTGAGCAAAGCGCCTTCCGTAAGGGTATTGAGTGCGGCATCCGCGACTGCGCGGATCGCGGAGAACGTTACAATAATTTTCCCTGCGTGCTTGGCTTCATACGCCACGGCTTCGTCCTCCAGGATTTCACTGATGCGCGCGCGATCAAGATCGCCGAGGTGTATGGTTTCAAAAAAAGCGAGAAGTCCCGCGTCGCCCGCGATGACGCGCCGAAACGGCACGGTGTCCGCAAGAGCGACGAGATGCAGAGAGGAGCTTGCAAGAAAAGGCGCGAATATCTGTCCTGCGCTGGTGCCGAGAGACGAGAGCGAGGACACAAACTCCGGAAAATCGTCAATTGCCAAGATAATATTGCCCGCGCGATTCGCTTCGTTGAGGATCGCAAGAAGCAGGGCTTCGGTCTGGCCTTTTGTTTTGCCTGATCCCGTGACAGCGGAGGATGAAAGCATCATCACGCGCTTGTTTTCAAGCGCGGGGAACACGTCGCCCCGCCCGATGCGCGCGGCCATGCTCGCAAGGATCGTCTTTTTGCCGCTTCCGGGCTCGCCGACCAGCAAGGCATTGGCTCCAGACTCCTTGAGAAGCGACGCTTCAAGCAGGTCAAGCTCTTTTTTGCGCGCGGCCATCATGTCGTTCACGCCATGCATGCCGGTCCACTCCTGGGCAAACTGATTGAGGATGAATGTGCGGCCGTATGCCCATCGCTTGCCGATGCCTTGGCGCGCGCCAAGCGATTCGCGCGTCCACCAGCGCATGCGACGGTTTTCGGCATTAAGGGCGCGTTCAACCCATGATGATGCCTCGCGGACATCGTGCGCGGTGAGCCCCGATGCCACGATGAGTTGGCGGAGGGGTTCCATGCGCATAGACATAAGCTCTATGATATCTCCGATCGTGATCTCCCCTTTGTGCCGTGATGCGTACTCGGTGAGGACTGCCGCGGCATCATCCGTGCCGGAGATATTTGTAAGAGCATTGCGATATGCATCGCGGGTAATGCCGAGCCGGAGAAGGACGATTTTACCGGGCAGAGTACGGGGGAGCGCCCCTGCGATCTCGGAAAGCGCGCATGAATGTCGCCCGCGGGATGCCGCGTCCCACAGGATAGACGCATAATAATTTAAGCGGCGAGCGGCATTCGGACCGCCGTCTTCACCGGCAGTATCGTATGTGCGGGAGCGGACGTACGCTTCAAATCCGATCAGTGTTAAGCGCAGTGCTATACAAAGAAGCGCGATCCGCGTAAAAAATACCGCGTCCCATGCGGGGAAAAGCGTGAATGACAAAATAACCGCGCCAAAAGCCGCCGCAATGCCGAGAGTCGCGCCATGCGTGAGAAACATGCGGGTTTTTTGCGGAAGTGCGCGATTATACGCGCATGGAGCGGCGAATCTGTTGCGGGTGAATGAAAAAGGGGAAGTCATAGTCAGAGCATTCCGGAGCCAGGGATCAGAAGGAGGATAATGATCGCGGGGAGCAGAAACCATGCCGCCCAGATGACGACGAACACTCCTGCGAGGATGACTTCGCACACGAGCCCCGCGACGATGACAATGGTGCGCAAGACAAGGCCTACGGCGCGCGACACTGCATTTGCCGTAAGATTTTGAAATGATTCCTCAAGATTGTTGATGTTGAAATATGTCTGTCGGATGCGGGCAAACGGCGCAAAAAGCGTACGGGCAAGGTCGGAGATAGAGAAGAAGTGCCAGCAAGACCACAAAAGATCTCGCGCAAGACCCAGCAGGTCTTGAGGAGCTCGTCCGTAGTGCCAGATGAGATAATCGGTAAGAAACAATAGAGTCCCCATATATGGCGATTATAGCGTGCGCCAAACCCGTCTGCAATCTCGGAGCGATCCTCTCATAAAAATAATCTTTGCATGGTGTGGAAAAGACGGATACGCGCGGCGGCGCAGGAGTGTGGTACTATAAAAAGGACATATGTTGATCTGGCCGTTATCTCTTTTTCATGCGCATTGACGCGGCAAAATTAAAAGCATTTCTGCTGGACGCGGGGATCGTCAAGCCCGCCGCCCTCAAAAAAGCCGAACAAGAGTCGGAAAAAACCGGCGTATCGCTCCGTGACGCTCTGCTCAACGCAGGACAGGTAAAAGAAGAGGATGTTCGCAGGCTTGAGGCGTATATTCTCGGCATTCCTTTTGTAGATCTTGCTCACGAGACGATATCGCGTGAGATCTTGGAAATGATTCCCGAGCCGATCGCGCGGACTCACAATATCATTGCATACCGCAAGACCGGTAAAAATCTTGAAGTCGCGATGCTTGATCCGGACGATTTGCAGATGATTGAGTTTATCCGTAAAAAAGAAGAACTGCGGATCTTGCCGCGTCTCACGACGGCGGAAAGCATCCAACATAGCCTCAAGCAGTATGAGAAAACCCTGCAGGCGGAGTTTGGCGATCTCCTGAAGCCTCACGGATCTCAAGAAAGCGCGCTGGTCGTTACCGCGGAAAAGGGCGAGGCCATTACTGATGTTGAAGAACTGAAAAGACTCTCCGAAGATCTGCCGGTGGTGCGCATCGCCGATTCGCTAATTCGCCATGCGATCATGCAGGGCGCATCCGACATCCATATAGAGCCTGCGGAAAAAGAAGTTGCCGTGCGGTATCGCATTGACGGCATTCTGCATGACGCCATGACTCTGCCTCGCAGGATCGCCTTAGCGCTCGCCGCCCGTATCAAAGTCATGGCAAATCTCAAGCTTGACGAGCATCGCCTGCCGCAGGATGGCAGGTTTAAGATTGAGACGAGCGAGTACCGCTTTTCATTCCGCGTATCCATTCTGCCGGTATTTGATGGCGAGAAGATCGTGATACGGCTTCTGCCCGAAACCACCAAGGGGATGACGCTGGAAGAGCTCGGATTTCTCGGAAGCAATCTTGAGCGCGTGCAGGGCGCGATCAGGAAGCCGACGGGCATCATCCTTGTCACCGGCCCAACAGGCTCGGGCAAGACGACGACGCTCTACTCTATCTTGGAGATGCTCAATACGCCTGCCGTCAACATATCCACTATTGAAGACCCAATTGAGTACCGTATTCCGCGCATCAATCAGACGCAGGTGTCTCCTGAAATAGGTCTGACATTTGCCAACGGCTTGCGCGCGCTTCTGCGCCAGGACCCGAATATCATCATGGTAGGCGAGATACGCGACAATGAAACCGCGTCGCTTGCGATCAATGCGGCGCTCACCGGGCATCTTGTTTTGTCTACCTTGCATACGAGTTCGGCCGCAGGCGCTCTGCCACGGCTTCTGGATATGAAAGTGGAGCCGTTTTTGATCGCATCCACCATAACCGCGATTCTTTCTCAACGCCTCGTACGCAAACTCTGCGAAGAGCACGAGACATACCGCCTCCTGCCTGCCGAGCGCGCGCGCTTGGGGGAGGGGGATGATCGCGCGCGCATCGCGGATATTTTGCAGAGGGAGAAGGCGATACCCGCTGATTCGGGGCTGGATGAGATTGAGTGGGGACGCCCAAAAAAATCCGAACAGTGCCCCGATGGATACAAGGGGCGGATCGGGATTCATGAGGTACTTGAAATGTCTAGCGCCATCCGCCAGCTTATTATGAAAAATGCGACATCCGAGGAGATTGAGCGCGAAGCGCGCCGCGAGGGAATGCTTTCCATCCGTGATGAGGGGCTCATCCGCGCGGCCCGACGCGCCACATCCCTTGAAGAAGTATTCCGCGTAACAAGCGAGTGAGACAGCTTCTAACGCGCGATGGTGATCGCCCAGATTTTTCCCGCACCCGCATCTTTTAGCGTGCGTGCGGCTGATTCCATGGTAGCGCCCGTGGTTTTTACGTCATCTATCAGGATGCATGTCCGATTGCGTATCGCATCCGCAGAGGACACGGTAAATGCGCCCGCAAGATTTGTCAGGCGTGCCTCGCGCAAAAGCTCCATCTGCGGAGCTGTCTTTTTTGTCTTGTGCAGGATGTCCGTGTGGAGGGGCCGGCGGAGGCTACGCGCGCATTCTTGCGCTATCAGCCGTGACTGATTGAAGCCGCGTACGCGCTCGCGGCTTTTGTGGAGTGGGATCGGGATCATCAGTGCGTCTTTGGGCAGTGTGACTTGATGAAAAACAAGAGACGAGCATAGTAATTCCGCGAGGACGGGCGCGATGCCCCGCGCTCTCCTATATTTGAGGTGATGGATTGCGTTGCGTATCGCCGGATGTCCGTAAGGTAAGGGCGAAAAAGAGGCGTAGATAAGACTCTTTTTACGGCATGATGCGCATGTCCTGCCTGCAGGCGCTTTGCTGTCTTGCGGTACGAGTTTTTTGCATACGAAACACGCGGGAGGATATATGGGTATGGCACTGCGGCATGCGGCGCACAGATACGCGCCTTCCTGTGCGCACGCAAGGCACGCGATCGGAAAAATGAGATCAAGCATGTATGCCTTGATGTCGGAAAACCACTTCACGCATTTATTATTCCATAGCGCCGTGCTTACTTCAAAGCGAGCGCATTAGCTCACAATAACTGTTACCGAGGAATGAGCGATTAGCTCATAATTCCTGTTACCGTAGCCGCATATGACCATGGCTACCAAACAGGAAGTTTTCAAGGAGAAATTGGCGCAGTATCTTGCGGCAGGAAAGGAGGAAAAGGGGCGGATACTCACGGCGATATGCTCCGTAACCGGAGTACACCGCAAGGCCGCAATCAGACGTTTCCGCACTCTCCAACTTCATCCCGATACAGGGAAAGGAAGGCGCGGCAGAAAGCAGGTCTACGGACATCACATCACCTCGCTTGTGCGGGAACTCTGGGAGATGTCGGGGCGAATCTGCGCCCAACGACTCCATCCGGTCATGCCGGAATACATTCGGATCCTGAAACGGGACGGCATGTGGAGGTATGACGAGGAGCGAACCAATCTTTTGCTTGTAGCAAGCATCGCCACCATCAAACGAAGGATTGATTCATTTGAACGAATCAAGAAAGGAGGCGGACGAGGGACGACCAAACCCCCTCACCTCAAGGAAGTCATCCCCATACGCAGGGGGCCATGGCAGAATCCTCCTCCGGGGAAGGGGGAGGTGGATACCGTGGCGCATTGCGGATATACGCTTTCCGGCGACTTCTGCTACACGGTGCAGTATACGGATATTGCGACAGTCTGGATGGGTTTGGCCGGACAGTGGAACAAGGGGGAGGAAGAGACGCGCAAGAGCATTGAACGGATCAAGGAACGCCTGCCATTTCCACTTCGGGGCATTGACCCCGATTCCGGGAGCGAATTCGTCAACTGGCATCTGAAAGAATGGTGCGATGCCCAAGGGGTTGAGATGACACGAACCCGTCCGTACATGAAGAACGATCATGCAAGGATTGAGCAGAAGAATTACACTAACGTCCGGCATGTCGTGGGATACACGCGATTTGATGATCCGAGGCATGCAGGTCTTCTCAATGAGCTGTATGACATTCTGGAGAATTACGTCAATTTCTTCATCCCTTCCATGGTATGCGTAAAGAAAGAACGGATCGGCTCTCGGATGATTCGTCGGTATGATACTGCCAAGACGGCATATCAGCGGGTACTTGCTCATCCTGCTATTGATGCTATGGTCAAAGAGAAATTATGGCAGAAATATGGTACGCTGAATCCATTGATACTGAGGCAGAGCTGTGATCGGATACTGAGTAAACTTTTCAAGATCAAAACGCGGCTACGGTAACACTTTATTATGAGCTAATGCGCGAGAATCAAGAATCAAGAAGTAAGAATCATGGATTCGTATCACCCCCTTGATTCCTGATTCTTAATTCTTGATTCAAGCAAAGGTGTGGATAACTACTCGCTCACCATGCCGCATGAACGGTCGTAATGAGGTATAATATACGGATGCCGATTGATTTTTCTTTTTTGAAGAGGATCGGAAAGCCGAACCTCTCGCTGTTTTTCCTCAAATCAAAACCTTCAAGCGTCATTGGGATCAATATTGGCGCCTATTCAACCAAGGTAGTACAATTACGATACGCATCGGAGCGCGCGGTATTGGAAACATACGGCGAACTTTTAAATGAAGGATATTTGAAGCATGCGGATTCGTCGCGTGGCGCGGGCATTTTGCATTTTACCGATGCGGATCTCGGGACGCTGGTCACTGACGTCATTCGCGAGTCAAATGTGACGACGCGGGACGCCGTAGCGACTATCCCCGCCGCATCGGCGTTTATTACGACGATCGCGTTTCCGCGTGCGCTTGAGCGGGAGATTCCCGATGCGGTACCGTATGAAGCGCGCAAATACGTGCCGATCCCCTTGGCGGAAGTGGTGCTTGAATGGATGATCTTGGAGGATACTCAAGTGCGCGATGAAATCACTGTTTTACTGGTGGCGGTTGCGCGGGAAGTAGTGGAGAAGTTTCGGAGAGTTGCCGAGCTTGCGAATTTAAATCTGCGTTCGCTTGAGGTGGAGCCGTTTAGCATGGTGCGTTCGCTCATTGGATACGACAATACTCCGACGCTGATCATCAACTTCGGCCATCAGTCAACGACACTTGTGTTTGCGGATAGGGGATTGATCCGTATGGCGCACACGCTCGGTCGCGGATCGCAGGAGCTGACGCGGGCGCTTGAGCGGGGGCTTGCGGTATCGGCGGAGCGGGCCGAGACATTGAAGCGTGAGGTCGGGCTATCCGAGCGGATTGAAGAGCGCGAGATCACGGCGATTATGATTCCGATGTTGGAAACTCTTTTTGCGGATATCGGGCGTATGGTTTCACTTTATCATCGGACGTCTCCGCGCAGGATACAAAAAGTGAACCTGACCGGCGGAGGGGCAAATCTGAAAGGGATCGTGGAGTTTGCGGCTTCCAAATTGGGAATTGAAGTGACGAGGGGAAACCCCTTTGCGCGCACGGTTACTCCGGCGTTTCTCCAGACCATTTTAAAAGATATAGGACCGACATTTTCAGCGGCTTCAGGAGCCGCGATGCGTGAGCTGACACCGCGCTGACACATAGATCTTATTTTTGTGATATCATAGAAGAGAGTTTTATATAGATAGGCACCATGGCGGATCTCTCGCTCAAACAGGCACCATCAGTTACGCGCATGTCATACGGCGGTGGCTTTCCGTTTTCTATGATCAGCATTGTGCTGTTTGTCGTGGTGGTCGGCGCGATCGGGGCGCTCTTTGTGCTGAACGGCAGGATGAGCGCGCAAAAAGAAGAGCTTATCAAGCAGAACAAGATCAAGGAAGAGAGCCTGCGTCCCGAGCTGATTGAGCAGATCATCACGCTTGAGGATCGCGTGAAAAGCATTCGGACGTTGATTTCTCGTCATCCGTACGCATCAAATGTCTATAAGATAATTGAAGCGAATACGCATCCGCAGGTCGGATTTGCTTCGTTCAGTTTCTCCTCGGACACGTTGAAGGTTGAGATGACCGGCGAGACATCAAGCTATCGGGCGCTCGCGCGGCAAATCACTTTTTTTGAGCGCGATCCGCAGATTGAAGACGTTCAGTTTGGAGGCTTGTCATCGTCGGCTCCGGGAGTGATCGGATTCCGGCTGACACTTACGTTGAGGCCTGCATTTTTACATATACGCCAATAAGTAAGTATGGTACGACTCATTACAGCATCCGTATTTCTCCTCGCAGCCCTCGGCATCGGTTTTTTCTATACCCTTCCCGAATGGAGGCGCTTTCAGGGGCTTGGTACGGAAATTACACAGCTTGAGGCGGCCGGCGCGGAACTTGACTCGCTGGTAGCCAACCGTGACAACCTGCTGAATCTTATCAACGGTATCACCAAGGAAGACCTTGACCGCGTTGATCAGATTTTGCCCCAGGGCGCACGCGCATCCGACTTTCTTGTCGCCATGGAGGCGCTGACGGGCGTAGCCGGCATGGAGTTACAGCGTATTGATTTGGTGAGTCCGCAAAAAACTTCGGCGACTGTTCCCGGTAATCCGCAGGCATCTTTGCCGCGGGCCGCCGTCGGAGGCCAGGATGGAGCGGCTGTGCTTGAAGGCGGGCGCGAAAAGGAAGGCGATATCCCGGGCGTACGTACCCTACCGTTTACCGTGGAAGTCTCCGGAAGCTATGAAAATTTCAAGAAATTTCTTACGGCACTTGAGAAAAATCTCCGCCTGATTGATATAGAGCAGATTCAGTTTACCGCCTCGGGAGAAAGCGGCGCGGTTGATTTTACGCTGAAAGCCAAGACCTACTATTATTAGAACCTATTTTAATGAACCGTACTAATCTCTTTACGATCCTGTTTCTAGTCCTGCTTGGAGGGATCGGCTATCTGTGGTACTCCACCGTGCAGTCGCCGGCAGAGGCGCCGGTCGGCGGACAGTCTTTTACTCAAAGTATCGCCCAACTTGCGCGTTTAAGGACGATTGACATCGACACGACGGTCTTTCAGGACCCGGTTTTTATGAGCTTGGAAGCTCCGCCGGTACCATTGGAGACGGTGGTTACACCCGGACGCGTAAATCCATTTCTCAAATTCCGGTAACTCAAAACTCGGATGGCCGAGTGATTATGGCAAAGACGATCGTAGATATTCTCGCATCCAAAAATCTCATCACGCTTGAAGAGGGCGCTTTGGCGCGCAAGGAGGCAAAAAATAAAGGGATCCCTTTGGACGAGGAGCTTTATAAACGCGGCATAACCGAAGAGGATATCGCTGAAGCGAAAAGCGCATTGACGGGATATCCGGTGAAGTACCTTAAAGGTGTGGACGTGCCGTTTGAGGTACTGCGTGATGTCCCGGAGGAATCGGCGCGCCATTATAATATTATTCCGCTCGGCCGTCACGAGGGATACCTTGATATCGGGATGCTCTATCCCGACGATGTTGCGGGTGAAGCGGCTCTGCGATTCGTCGCCGCGCGGGCCAATGCGCCGGTGAGGATTTTTATCGTAACGCCAAACGACTTCAAAAATATTCTCGAGGAGTACCGTAGTTTGTCGGGCGAGGTCACCAAGGCTCTCGGAGAATTTGAAAAGGAGTATGAATCGCTCGGCGAGGATGTGAAAATCAAGCGGCCGGATGCGACGCGCATCGTGGAAGAAGCGCCTGTAACCAAAATGATGGCGGTGATCATGCGCCATGCCGTGGAAGGGCTCGCGTCAGACGTCCATATAGAGCCGACGCGTGCCAATCTCCGCGTGCGGTTCCGTGTGGACGGGGTGCTCTATACGAGTCTCGTGCTTCCGATTGACGTGCATCCTGCGGTGATATCGC
>CAZYED010000015.1:10154-10922 GCA_964646295.1 uncultured Candidatus Saccharibacteria bacterium
GATCAAGGTCATGACAAACCTCAAGATTGACGAGACACGCGTACCGCAGGACGGCAGGTTTCATGCGGAGATCAATAATCGCTCCATTGACTTCCGTATCTCCACCATGCCGACGGTATTCGGAGAAAAAGTCGTGATCCGTATTTTGGATCCCGAGGCGGGTATTTCAAAACTTTCGGACCTCGGCATTGATGGCGCCAATCTTGCGCGGCTGGAAGACGCGATGAAGCGGCCGTTCGGCCTGATCCTGCTTACGGGACCTACGGGATCCGGCAAATCAACCACTCTTTACGGCATTTTGCAGAAATTGAACGAGGAGCGGTATAACATCGTAAGCCTTGAAGATCCCGTGGAGTATTATATTGAGGGCGTTAATCAATCCCAGATTCGTCCGGAGGTCGGCTATGACTTCTCCACCGGTCTCCGGCATATCATGCGCCAAGACCCCGACATTATCATGGTCGGTGAGATACGGGATAAGGAGACCGCGGCTCTGGCGATCCATGCCGCACTCACCGGGCATCTTGTACTTTCGACTTTGCACACCAACAACTCCATAGGAGTCATTCCGCGACTGATTGACATGGGCATTGACCCGTTTCTGATAGCGCCCACACTAATCATGGCGATCGGCCAGCGTCTTGCGCGCAAACTTTGCACCGATTCGCGTAAGGAAATTCCGCTGACCGGGGAGGCTAAGGAGATCATTGATTCGGAAATCGCCGCGATGCCGGAAGAGGCGAAAAAACGCGCTCAAGCGCTCTTAAA
>CAZYED010000015.1:10932-15145 GCA_964646295.1 uncultured Candidatus Saccharibacteria bacterium
AATATCTATCAGCCCCAGGTAAGCTCTACGTGTCCCAAGGGCACGCGCGGGAGGACGGGTCTTTTTGAGACCCTCGTTATGACGCCGGAGCTTGAAAAGATCATTTTGGAAGCGCCATCCGAATCAAAGATTCAGGAGGAGGCCAAGCGTCAGGGGATGATTACGATGAAGCAGGACGGCGTGTTAAAAGTGCTTGAGGGCGTGATCGGATTTGAGGAATTGCTTGAGGTGGTATAAGATGGAGATGCGGAATCATGAATGATGAATAATGAGTAGTGAATTATGAATGCAGATCAAACCCACAAGCCGAAGATTCTCATGATAGACGATGATCCTTTCATCGCCGATATGTATGTTTTGAAATTCAGAGATGAGCAGTTTGAGATTGAGACCGCGCGAAACGGCAAGGACGGTCTGAAAAAAATAACAGAATTCAATCCGGACGTCATTCTGTTGGATATCGTGATGCCGGACATGGACGGTTTTCAGGTGCTTGAGGAGCTTAAGAAGAAAAGCATACCGCGTAAAATCATACTTCTGACCAATCTCGGACAGAAAGAAGATGTGGAAAGGGGGCTTGCTCTCGGCGCATCCGATTATATTGTCAAGGCGCATTTCACTCCGAGCGAGGTCGTGGAGCGAGTGCGTAAGCTTTTAGGTGCGAGGTAAAGTGTATGGGAAACGCACGGCAATTGGTAGAGCGGCTTTTGGCGACCGTCCTGAAGGAAGGGGCGTCTGATTTACATATCACGGCGGGGCGCCACCCGACCATACGTGTGGATGGCACACTCATCCCATTGCTCAATGAAGAGATATTGACCGCCGACACCGCCCGCGATTTTCTCCTGTTTCTTTTAACCCCGGAACAGCAGGAGCGCTTTTTGCGCGGGAAAGAAATAGATTTTTCATATAATTTTCAGGATCGCGCGCGTATGCGCGTCAATATGTTCCACCAGCGCGGCTATATCGGCGGCGCGCTACGTCTGATTCCTGCAAAGGTACAAAGTTTGACCGAACTGAATCTTCCGTCGGCGCTTGAGGCGTTTGCCAACCGTCAGCAGGGATTCTTCCTTGTCGTAGGACCGACCGGCCACGGCAAGTCCACGACGCTTGCGTCCATGGTGGACCACATCAATCGCACGCGGAGCGACCACATTATTACCATTGAGGACCCGATTGAATATTTGTTTGCTTCAGACAGGTCTATTATTGATCAGCGCGAAGTGGGCATAGATACAGCGGATTTTCCGACGGCTCTGCGCTCTCTGTTTCGCGAGGATGTGGATGTGGCGATGGTGGGCGAGATGCGCGACCCCGAAACTGTCGCGACCGCCGTGACTGCGGCCGAGACCGGCCATCTGATCCTGTCCACGCTTCACACCAATGACGCCGCCCAGACGATTGACCGCATCATTGATATATTTCCTCCGGGCCAGCAGAACCAGATACGTCTTCAGCTTGCATCAAGCTTGATCGGCATAGTGTCCCAGCGCCTGATTCCTCGGGTGTCCGGCGGCCTGATCCCCGCTATTGAGGTGATGATTGCAAATGCCGCCGTCCGTAATCTGATCCGCGAAAACAAGGTGCACGAGCTTGATCTTGTCATAGAGACGAGTTCCGGCGAAGGGATGCTGAGCCTCAATCGCTCGCTGGTTGATCTGGTGCGCAAGGGCGAGATTACGTTTGAAAACGCATCTTTGTACTCGCAGAATCCCGGAGAATTCCAAAGCTTAATGAAGTAACTATTAGCCTGTAGAAGGTAGAAGGTAGTTGGTGGAACTTTTCCTACACGCTACACGCTACACGCTACACGCTTTTCATGTGCCTAATTTCGAATACAAGGCGCGGACCCGCGAAGGCGAGCTCCGCTCGGGTGTAGTTACCGCGTCTTCGGAAGACGCGGCGTTGGATACGCTCCAAAAGAATAATCTGACCGTTGTCGCAATTCGTGAGGCCGCTACGCAATCCTTGCTTGAGCGTTCTTTTAGTTTTGGCAATCGTGTCAGACAAAAAGACGTGGTGATTTTTTCGCGCCAGCTTGCGACTCTTTTTGAGGCTCATATCCCCGTGGCGCAGTCCTTAAAAACGCTCATGAACGAGGCCGAAAAAGATTCTATGCGGCGGGTAATCGTAGAAGTGCTTGACGATGTCGCCGGCGGGCTTGCGCTTTCGCAGTCCATGGCAAAGCATCCGCTTGTATTTTCATCGTTTTATGTGAGCCTTGTCCGTTCCGGAGAGGAATCCGGAAAGCTTCAGGAAATTTTCACATACCTTGCGGATTATCTGGAACGGTCATATTATCTTGAGTCCAAGGCAAAAAATTCCATGATGTATCCTGTGTTTGTGCTTTCCGTTTTTGTTATCGTCCTGGTTGTTATGCTCGTCGTCGTCTTTCCGCGTCTTGTGAGTATTTTTGAAGAGACCGGACAGGAAGTGCCTCTATATACGCAGGTGATTATCTTTTTGTCGCTTACCTTGCGCCGTTGGGGTCTCCTGATTATTTTAGGCATCATCGGGAGCGGGGTATTTATATGGCGGTGGGCGCATACCCCTCCCGGCAAGCTCTTCTTTCATAAGCTCCAGATCAATACTCCCATCATCGGGCAACTCTACCGGAAGCTTTTTATGGCGCGTCTGACGGATAATCTGCAGACTTTAATTGCGGGCGGTATTCCTATCCTACGCGCGCTGTCCATCACGGGAGATGTCGTAGGCAATGTCGTATATCAAAAAGCGATTGAGCGCGCGATTGAATCCGTGAAAGGCGGCGGGACGATCTCGGCGGCATTCACAGGGACCCCGGAGATTCCGCCATTGGTGACGCAGATGATCCATATAGGCGAGACATCGGGACGTCTTGATTTTATTTTGGGAAGCGTCGCGCGATTTTATCGCAAAGAAGTGGATAGCGTGCTGGAAAACCTCGTCGCCCTCATTGAGCCCGCCATGATTGTGTTTCTGGGTGTCGGAGTCGGCGGTCCTGTCGCATCAGTCCTGATACCTCTGTATAATCTCGTAGGCTCCATCTGATCCCTTGACCCCTAATTCATAACTCATAATTCCTAATTTCCGCTCGGGGTGTGGATAAGCCATTTGCACTTCTGGCGCACTGCGATATAATTGCGTTGTAGTGTCTGTACTTTGCTGTTCGGTCTTTGGCGTTGTGTCAACATATTCTTCATTAATTTAACTGTCTTTTCATGAATCTATCTTTTGTGAGACGTGGGACAAAGGGGGGCTTTACGCTCATTGAGCTCCTCGTAGTCATTGCGATCATCGGAGTACTGTCGTCCATCGTGCTTGCTTCTCTCAACAGCGCGCGGAGGAAGTCACGCGATGCCCGTAGAATTACCGACATCAAGCAAATACAGTTGGCGCTTGAGCTTTATTTTGATTCCCAGACGCCGACTCCGGGGTATCCTGATGCCGATACCGGCGCTGCGGCCTGCACGGCAACCTTGGCGTATGGACTCGAGGATCTTGCGCCAAATTATATTCCACAGGTGCCCCGTGATCCTCAAGGGGGGTGCTATCTCTATGCTACCCCTACCGGTTCTGGCGTGCAGGCCTCATATCACTTGGCCGCCACGCTTGAAGACGCGACCAATAGCGCGCTTGTCGGTGATAGGGATTGCGATTCAGGTATTGCCGACGGTTGTGGTACTGTGGCATACACAGGTGGGTTTGATGGCGGAGTTACCGTCCCGGATTCCACGAATCGTCGCTACGACGTAACGCCGTAGTCCGAGGCGCCCTAATGGCAGAAGTTTATCTAGGCTTTATTGTGGGACCCGCCGCATTCGCGGCGGGTCTTGTCGTCGGCAGTTTTCTCAATGTCGTGATCCTGCGTGGCTTGCGCGGGGAGACATTGGGCGGGAGATCTCATTGCGATACCTGTGGGATCGTACTGAAAGTCAACGAACTGATCCCAATCGTGAGTTTTATCATACAGCGCGGGCGGTGTCGGCATTGTAGCACCCTTTTTTCAATTCAGTACCCGCTGGTAGAGTTTGGGACGGCTGTGGCATATGCTGTCGCGGCACTTCTCATCATCACTTTTGCGCCGGCTGGTTTCGCACCTCTGCTAGCCGTCATCATTTTTCCCGCGATTGCAGCACTCATTGTCCTCATTGTCTCGGATATCCGTTTTCAGATCCTGCCCGATGGCGCCGTGATTACACTTGCGCTCGCGGGCCTTACGGCGAGCATCGCG
>CAZYED010000016.1:0-14765 GCA_964646295.1 uncultured Candidatus Saccharibacteria bacterium
TTTGCGACGAAATTCGCTCGCTTTCCCCCTCAAAGCCATTTTTGAGATGGGTTCTAGCTAAAATAGTATACACTTTCATACGATCGCGGGAAAGTGTATACTATGGATCTTATGAAAAAGCGGCGGCTTGACGAGATACTGATCGCTGACGGAGCGGTGCAGGATAAAAACGAAGCTTTTGTCATCGTAACCGAGGGTCGGGTTTTTATAGACGGCCAAAAAGCAATCTCGCCGGCCCAGCTCATTGCCAAAAGCACCGCGGTGGATGTAAAAAACGCCGACGCATATGTCGGCAGGGGAGCCTTGAAGCTTGCGGGGGCTTTGGATGCTTTTCATGTGGATCCCGCGGGCATGGTAGGGATTGATATCGGAGCCGCGACCGGAGGATTTACCGAGGTTTTGCTCCGCCGCGGGGCGGTAAAAGTCTATGCGATTGATACCGCGCGCGGCAAACTTGATCTGAAAATACGCCAGGATCCGCGCGTAGTCGTGATGGAGGAGTGCGATGTGCGGCATCTTGCATCTCTGCCCGAGCAGGGAGATATTGCGGTGATTGACGTGTCTCTGATCTCGCTTCGCGATATCGTGGGCTCCGCGCGGCGGCTTCTGAAGCCAAGCGGCATCGTCGTCGCTTTGTTTAAGCCCCAGTACGAGACGCGGGACGCCTCTCTCCTGCATCATGGCGTGATACGCGATCACACGGCGCGGCGGGCTCTTGCGGATGATTTTGCCGGATGGGCGGAGCAAAATGGCTGGCGCGTGCGCGGCATGATAGAATCTCCGATCCGCGGGGACAAAGGAAACGGCGAATACCTTTTTTATTTATCTCCGGCGGTGTAGTATAGACACATGAGCATCGTCGCCGTCATCATTTTTATCAGCTTGCTGATTTTGGCCCACGAATGGGGGCATTTTTTTGCCGCACGGGTGTTTCGCGTGCGTGTGGACGAATTCGGATTCGGGTTTCCGCCGAGACTGTTTTCCCGCGTGCGGGGTGGCGTGCGCTATTCGTTTAATCTCCTGCCGTTTGGCGGATTTGTGAAGATTTTTGGCGAGCATGGGGAGGGCGAGGATAGCCGCGCGAGTTTTGCATCGCGGCCCGCATGGCAGAGGTTTGTGATTTTGGCGGCCGGCGTCGGCCTCAATGTATTTGCCGCATGGATATTGTTTAGCACGGCCGCCGCGATCGGCTTGCCGCAGATTGCCGAGGGAGACGCTCCGGTGCCGGTATCGGTGATCGGCGTGATGCCAGGATCCCCGGCGGAGCAGGCGGGGATCAAGCTTGGCGACAAGATATTGGAAATACACGGCCGGGAGGTAACGCTCCGCATAGAAAAAGAAGAGGACGTGAGCGGATTTATAGATGCATATCGGGGTGAAGAAATTACCCTCGTCATAGCGCGACAAGATAACGTGATGGAGATTCTCGCGACTCCCCGCGCGGTAGCACCCGCAGGCGAGGGGCCGCTTGGCGTGGCGCTTGGGAGGATCGTGATTGAAAAAGCGCCGTGGTACCGCGCGCCGCTTACGGGGTTTGAATCGCTTGTACAGAGTACGATTGCTATTGTGAGCGGGCTTGCGTCTTTGGCGCGAGAGCTTGTTACCACCGGACACGCGCCGGGGACGGTTTCAGGTCCCATCGGGATACTGCTTTTCGGGCGCGACTCGGGCGCGCTTGGCATCGCGTATTTTTTGCAATTTATTGGCGTGCTATCCGTCAATCTTGCGGTGCTCAATTTTCTTCCGATACCGGCGCTTGACGGAGGCCGCGTGCTCTTTATCGCAATTGAAAAAATCAGAGGCAAAAAGATCGCCTCGCGCATAGAAGACGCCGCCCATATGGTGGGGTTTGTAGCGCTCATCCTGCTCATGATTGCCGTAACGTGGCGCGACGTCATAAGATTTTGGTAAAGTATTGACAACGCCTGCTTGCGGGGATATGCTTTTAACCAAGCTTAGTATTAAAACGCATCCGGGACTTCGCAGAAGCGTTCGCTGATGTCGCAAGGCCAGAGAAGAGTTTTAAGAAGAGCACAGGTCGTTTATTCATGATAGAAGCTTGTAGGCGGTAGTTGGTAGCTTGTAGCAATACAAACTGACAGCGTATCTCTGCGAGCTCATTTTCGTGGCCTTTCAAGATCAGCGTGGAGGCGGCGGCGGTTGGCAAGTCGTCTGTCCTCGCTACGATGTCACCTGTTCCAAGTGCGGCGCGGGGGACACGGTTCCGTTTCCGCCCACTCCCGGACGTGATGTCTACTGCAAGAATTGCTGGCGCGAAGCAAATCCCCGGCCCCCGATGGGTGGCGGCCGTGGCGGACGAAGCTTCTCGCGGTAGTTCCAAATCAAAACTCCCCCGATTATCGGGGGAGTTTTGATCGTTTTACTATGGAGCAATTGACCTATGACTATCTCATCATCGGCGGAGGGATTGCGGGCGTGACTGCCGCGGAAGCGATCCGTGCGCGCATGCCGGATAAAAAGATCGCGATTTTATCCGCCGAAGCGCACCCCTTGTATTCGCGGGTGCTTCTGCCGGCATACCTCAAAAATAAAATTCCGCGGGAGCGGGTGTTTTTGCGCACTGCCGAGGATTTTACGAAAAAAGCCATAGATTTTTATCCCGGAGCCGAGGCCGCGCGCGTGGATACGGAGCGGCATACGGTGGAGGTAAAAGACGGCCGCGTATTCGGCTTTGAGCGCCTGCTCGTCGCAAGCGGAGGTGCTGTGCGCCAGTGGCCGCATGCCGCGGATACGCGGCGCGTCTACCGCCTGCAGACCATAGATGATGCGGACATGTTGCATCGCGATATGAGCGCCATCCGCGCGCCTTTGGTCATCGGCTCTTCTTTTATCGCGCTTGAGTTTATTGAGATATTTTTGCAAAACGGCATCACGCCCCAAGCGCTTGTCCGCGATGACCGTTTTTTCCCTGCGTTTCTGGATACTGAGGGCGGCGATTTGATCGCGTCAGCCCTCAAAGACCGCGGCGTCGCCTGTATCTTTAGGGATGAAGCGCGCGAAGTCGTAAGCTATGATGCCGGATACGAAATCATCTCGGCGTGCGACCGCCATATGACCGTCGATGCGATTGCGCTTGGGATTGGAGTCCGGCGCAGTGTATCTTTTCTTGAGGGCTCGGGCATTGAGCTTGGGGAGCGCGGCGTAAAAACAAACGAACGCTTTGAGACAAATGTTGCCGGTATCTGGGCCGCAGGGGATGTCGCCGAATACTTTGATCCCGTGTCCGGCGATTTTCGTATCACGGGCAACTGGACGCACGCGGTGCTCGAGGGGACGCGCGCGGGGCTCAATATGGCGGGGGATAGCACGCCTTTTATCAGTGTCCCTGCGTATTCGATCAGCTGTCTTGGCATGCATCTTGCCCTGGTCGGTGCCGGCTCGGATGAGGCGATCACGCGCGCGGATCGCGAGGGCGGGCGGTACGGGCATTTTTTCTTTCAGGATGGTATGCTGACAGGAGCGTTTCTGATCAATCGCCCGAAAGATAAACCATATTTTACAGACCTCATCGCGCGGCGCGCCCATCTTGAGACATTTGAGCGCGACAGCATATGGAAAATGTAAATACCGCTTTTGGGGAATTGCAGGAGCGTATCCGCGAGCGCGGACTTCTTCGCGCCGACCCCATGTTTTATGTGCGCAGGGCCGCATTTGCTCTGGGATTAGTTGCGGTAAGTATCGCCGTCATCATACGGGTGGATCACTTCGGGATACAGATGGCCAACGCCGTCTTGCTCGCGTTTGCGTTTGGACAGCTGGGGCTGATCTTGCACGACGTGGGGCATGGACAAGTGGTGGCGGGTCGCCGGTATCGCGCGATGGAGATCGTATTTGATATCATACTTGGCTGGAGTCTTGCCTGGTGGGTGCAGAAGCACAATCGGCACCATGCATTTCCCAATCAGCCCGGGTATGACCCGGATGTCGGTATAGCTTTTTTGGCATTTTCCGAAGAGCAGGCGCATGCCAAAAAAGGCTTATACCGATTTACGTCGCGCTATCAGAATATTCTTTTTATACCCATGCTTTTGGGCGAGGTATGGCATCTGCGGTGGGCGAGCATCGCGTATCTTGTGCGCCAGCGCACTCTCAAGTCTGCGATGGGTATCTTGCTGATTGTGCTACATTTGGCGCTCTATGTGGGACTTTTGCTCTCCTATCTGCCATGGTGGCAGGCGGCGGCATTTGCCGCAGTGCACTGGGGAGCGCTTGGCATATATCTCGGGATGATATTCGCCCCAAATCACAAAGGTATGCCGATGTTTGAGCATGGCAAGGCGCCGGGGTATATGGAACAGCAGGTGCTGACCAGTCGCAACGTACGCGGCGGATGGCTCGTGGATATGGTATACGGAGGACTCAATTACCAGATAGAGCACCACCTCTTTCCCGCCATGCCGCGCAGTCGTCTCGGACATGCCGCACCTCTGGTAGAAGCGTTTTGCCGAGAGAAAAATATACCGTATTTTGCGGTAGGCATACGCGAGTCTTTACGCGAGATTTTCAGGCATTTCACCCGCGTCGGCAAGGCCGCTGATACCGCAATTTGACACGACCGAGCCAAGATTAGTAAAATAGCAATTACTATGGAAAATGAATCTTTTGACGAAGAAGTCTCCTCCTCGCGCGGGGGACAGAGCGCGTATGTCGTACCCGGGGCGATCCTGATCGCGGGAGCCTTGATCGCGGGAGCCGTGCTTTACACGGACAAATCACCCATGCCTGCGGCGGGTCCCGAGGCCGCGGCAGTGGCGCCCCAGATACCCGTGATCTCCGAGAGCATGATACAGGCTATGGCCGATGACGATCCTTTTTTGGGTGATCCGTCGGCTCCGGTGACCGTCGTGGAGTTTGGAGATTTTCAGTGTCCTTTCTGCGGCAAATTTTTTGAGGCTACGGAGCAGGATATTATCAAGACATATGTGAAGACGGGCAAGGTGAAGTTTGTATTTCGCGACTTCCCGCTCAATTCCATCCATGAAGAAGCGCAAAAATCAGCCGAAGCCGCGGCCTGCGCCCATGAGCAGGGACAGTTTTGGAAGTACCACGATTTGATGTTTGGGCGACAGGGTCAGCTCTCGCTCAAAAATTACAAAGCATGGGCTCGCGAGATTGGCCTCAAAACCGCGCAGTTTGACCAATGTTTGGATTCGGGCAAATACGCCGCCGAGATTGAAAAAGATCTCCAGGATGGCATACAGGCGGGAGTCTCCGGCACGCCTGCGACGTTTGTAAACGGACGCTTGATCAGCGGCGCGGTCCCGTTTGCCGGTCAGTATCGGGACGAAAACGGCGTTATGCAGCCCGGGTTCCAGATGGTCATTGAGGAAGCGCTCAAAAAAGCCGGTCAGTAAAAGGCACAAAAAGACATATTTCTCTTATCCATTATCCACTCGATCATTTGCCATGGACACTTCCGCACAGAAAAAAGCCGTGATCTACACCACCCCGTCCTGCGTGTACTGCAAGATGGCCAAAGAATTCTTCAAGAAAAACGGCGTGGTCTATGAAGAGCGCGATGTAGCATCGGATATGGTTGCGCGCAACGACATGGTACAAAAATCCGGCCAGATGGGCGTCCCCGTGATTGAGGCGGGGGGCAAGATCATCATCGGCTTTGATCAACAGCACTTGCGCGAGGCGCTCGGTATCGCCGAATAGAATAAAACTATAGTTTACCGTATGGCCGGTTTGTTTATACCTGTGATTCTCGGTACCGGCCGCGAGGGCAGGCGTACCGAGCCTGCCGCCCGTTTTGTACATGGGCTTGTGGCGCCGCGTCCGGACGTGGAGACCGTCTTGCTTGATGTGCGCGATTTTCGCATGCCTGCGACCGATGACCGCGAGGAAACCCCGATGGTGCAAAAATACCGCGCGATCATTGGGCGCGCGGACGCTCTGGTCATCGTGACGCCCGAATACAATCACGGGTATCCGGGCGAGCTTAAAATGATGCTGGATATGGCCTATGGCGAATACAAGCATAAGCCGGTAGCGGTATGCGCCACGGGCGGCGGCATGGGCGGCGTGCGCATGATGGAGCAGTTGCGGCTCGTGCTCATTGAGTTGCATCTGGTACCCGTAGCCGATGCGGTTTATTTCTCAAAGATAGAGACGCTTTTCAATGATGCGGGCGCGATACAGGATGCGGCATATGCTCCGCGCGTAGCCAAGATGCTGGATGAGCTTATCTGGTACGCGCGTGTTCTGAAAGACGCGCGAGAAAAGCCCACCTTATAAGAGCCTGTCATGAAACCCCCCGATTCAAATCGGGGGGTTTCGGCATTGAATTAGTGTATATCCGTGAATTCGTATGATACTCAATTAAACTGCTTCCTTGAGCAGGGGGATATTTTCCTCTATGGGCCTGCCTGCTCCTATCCATGCTTCAATTGTGGGGAACACGCTTGAATTGATGACTGTGTATTTTTCGTTGAGCTGATGCTCTTCGTACCAGCGTGTATATGCGATGACAAAAAGCGGTGTCGTCTTGCGGGAGGGGATGGCTCGCGCCAGCATAAGCAGTTCTTCAATGCCCGCATTGAGATTGTTTTCATAGTCGGTGCGCCCCATCGCTTTGACCAAGAGCCGGGGATTGCCATCCACGCCTTCTACCAGAATATCGGCTTCCGGATACTTCCATCCTTCCTGCGATACGATCGGGATGAGCTCGCGGATATGCAATTGGGCGAGCCGGTAATGGTACCTATCTATAAGATCCACGCAAAACTCCGCGATGATCCGCTCTCGTTCCCTGTGCGCATCGCTCCAGACGTCTGTCCCGACATCGCGCAGGACCATGTACGGCGCGCGGCGCGAAAATACGAAAAACTGCTCATTGACGCGAAAATAACGAAGCGTTGTCTCCATTAGATATGAATTAAAATAATTAAAGAATGCGCGCGATGAAGTCTATACGTAATCCGATAGGGCCAGACGCGGGTGCTGAAGCAATCGTGATATCTCCCGTGAAGCTGTTTTGCCATAAAAGGGTCTTTGGCCACCGTGATCACCGCCTTATAGATCTTTCTGCGATGCTCAACGGGCAGTTTTTGGAGATCTTTGCGTGCGCTTGGTTTTATTATGATGCGAAACGGCATAGCGTTTGTTACTCTGATCCGCGACGACGAATCCTTCTTTGATAAGTATATCTTCCAGCGTCGTATAGTTTTTATAGGCGCCAGATTTAATGTCCCGCTCAACCTCCTCAATATCTTTTTGCAGATCCGGGAACTCCCGCATTACTTCCAGCGTCTCCTGCCATGACTCAAATTCCTCGGCAGACATGATCACGACCTTGGGGCGACCGTTTTCGGTTAGCGTAAAGTGGGTATTTGGCTTTTGGACGTCCTCCGCGATCTCAAAGATGCGCCGTCGCGCCTCCGAGATGGAAAGAGTGGTTTTCGCATCCATATATATGTACAAGATAATGTACGCTTTACCACGCGTCAAGACCGGAGTAATCCACAGGACCTCATGCTCTTAAATCCGGCGCTTGCCACGACGACATGATCCAGGATCGCGATGCCGAGGATACGGCCTGCATCCTGGAGCTGTTCTGTCACGCGGATGTCTTCGCGCGACGGCTCGGGATCTCCGGACGGATGATTGTGTGCCAAGATGATGTGCGCCGCGGAGCGCGCAATCGCGGGCTCAAACACTTCGCGCGGGTGCACGAGGCTCATCGTGAGCGTGCCTACGGAGACGGTTTCGCGCGCGATCTTCTGATTGCGCGCGTCCAGGAAAAATATCACAAAATGTTCTTTTTTATGATCCCGCAGGTCCGCGAGCTCACGCCACACGTCTTCGGGCGAGAGAAGGAGGGTGTGTTTTTTGTACGCGAATAGCCGCCTGCCAAGCTCCATGCAGGCGATGACCTCGGACGCTTTTGCGGCTCCCAGACCGGCAATGCCCGTCAGGTCCTGCAGGGAGGCATTTTGGATATTGCCGGCATTTACGGCAAGGGCCTGCTTGGCGAGCTGGACGGCGTTTGTGCCTTTTCTGCCGGTGCGGAAAAGAATTGCAAGCAGTTCCGCATCGGAGAGCTTTTCAGGTCCGTATTTCTGAAGTTTCTCACGCGGGCGTTCTACTTTGGGCAGACCCTTGATATTCATATCCATATGATATCAGAGATTCTGTGCTAGAAAAAGTATACGAGATGAATTCTTGCAATGAAAAAGCCGCCGACATGGAGCATGTCGACGGCGTCTCTCTTTCTCCGGGCGATGCCGATTATGGCAACGACGTGTTTAAAAGATCGTCGGCGAGTACAAAATGCAGGCCCGCGTCTCTGCGTATGCGGAAACGGTTGCCTGCAGGATCTTCACGCGGGATCAGGCGGACGCGGCCTTGGTCGTACGCCCGGAAGAGCCGTTCGGAGAGTCCGACTGCCGTAGCGCCACGTGTCTGTCCCGGCCGTACGGGTGCGTTACCGGCAAGATACGCGACCCGGCCGCCGTCGGAAAAGAGTTTACCCTGCGCATCGTCATACCCCATTCCCGATGGAATAAACTGGATGTTGTGTCTGGCGAGGTATCCAAGGCCGACCAAGATCTCCTCTTTGCTTGTGTAGCGGTTCGGGTATCCTTTCTGTCCGTCCGGACCCCCGGGACCCACTACGAGTGCTACGGAAAGCGAGATTTGATCCTGTCGTATTTCGGGCTTCACCTCGTGAAGCCGGTTTTCCACCGCGGCTTGCAGAAGCGCTCCGAGATTGCGTACCAGTTTGATCATCGTCTGAAACTCCGGCTCCGGCGGACGGATATTGATTTCGCAAAGGCGGATCGCCCGCGGACGCATGTGTGAGTCAAACGACACAAAAGCGCCCGGATAGAGAAAACACGGCCGCAAAATCCCGCGTGCGCGCATGGCATTGACGAGCGGCTGAATGATACGTTCGCCCGCCATCTCCATGAGCTCCGGCGTTTCAAAAGGATGAGGCGAGATACTCGCCATGCCTCCCGTGATGCGATTGTCTTTGCTCGCGGAACCGGCAAAACTTTCAGGGTAATCCATGGCGGTTGGGAAAAATTGCCAACTGCCATTCCCGTCTACGAGGACCGTAAAGGAAATTTCTACGCCGGACATCAGGGATTCTACCAGAAGCGGCCACCAGCGATCCGTCCCGCAGATCACGGCGTAATCTTTCCCGTAATCCTTAAGAAGCGTCTGCCAGACATCGGCAATCTCCCATGTGTTGCGTACGACCCGCGACCCTTGGCCTGCCGCGGAGTAGGGATATTTGAGGAAAGCGCCGCCGTAGCGATGGATGAAATCGAGGCATGCTCCGCGCACTCCCAAAAAATTCTTCGCATCAGCGATGCACCATTCGTCGGCCACGGGTATGCCAGCTTCCCGGCATATAACTTTGCCGATGATCTTATCCGACTCTAATACCGATCCTTCTCGTGTAAGACCGATGACGCGCCTGTGCCAGCGTGCGGCAATCAGCGCATCCACAAAACCCTGAATCTGGAGGTCTTCGGGCATGGGAACTACGATATCCAATTCCTGCCGGTCAAGCGCGCCGATAACTGCCTTGGTATATGCGTCAACGGAGTTGTCTTCCGTCGGGATGAAACGCACCTGCTGATTCATGCGGCGGCATACTTCAGCCATGCCTGACGTACCCCGCACCACGACCCCTGAAAATTCTTCAGCGTGATGTCCCTCCTGCACGGCAAGCGCACTCACAAGCGTCCGTCCGTCAGTACCTGCAAATCCGATGGTATACGGCATAGTGATTCTCCTCCATGGGTTTTTCTTGCGCGATCATGAATAGAAATAGCTGGCTACACGATAGCATAGCGCTAAGAAACCGTCTAAGGCACGGAGAAGAAGGTATTTTGTCTTGTCCGGCATTTCAAAGTGCTGTATATTGTACCTATGGACTCACTGCTGAAAGCGGATATATTTTTTGTCGTCGCCACGATCGCGACCGTCGTGCTTGCGGCGGGTGTTGTATGGGCGCTCATATATATCCTGCGTATCCTGCGCAACGTGCGCGAGATATCGGATATCGCGGATCGAGAAGCCAAAGAACTCTCGCGGGATTTTGGCGCGCTCCACGATCGCGTGCGTGAGCGCGGTATCGCAGCGGGGCTTTCAGCGCTCTGGGGCGGCCGCGGGAGCGGGAAAAAACATCGTTCGCGGTAATCTGTTTGGATATATTTATTTAACGGTTTCTAAGATCACACATATGACAACTCGTAAAAAAGCGGGCCCGCATATCCTTGCCGACATCGGCATCTTTGCCGCAGGAGCGGCCGCGGCCACTGCGGCAAGCCTTTTCCTCTACGGCAAAAACGCCGCCTCCAATCGCAAAGCAGTACGCGGCTGGGTGGTCAAGATGAAGGGCGAAGTATTGGACGAAATTGAGCGCACGGGCAAGATCAGCCAAAAAGACTATCAGGCGCTCATAGATAAAGTCGCAGGCAAATACGCCGACCTCTCGCATGTAAGCAAAAAAGACGTGGAGCGCACCGCGCGCGAGCTCAAGAGCCAGTGGAAGCACATCAGCGCGCGGCTCGGCCGCGAGGTTCGCGCGCGTGCGGCGCGCGTAGCCAAAAAAGTGAGATAAATCCGTCGCAACATAATCATAAAACCGTTCCGATTCAAATCGGAACGGTTTTATGATTTAGACTTACTATCCGTAATCTCAAATACCTTTTGCTTTGCGCTAGCCCCTGCGATCAAGCGGATGCGCGATCGGGCGACACCCAGATGCTCTGCCAGTGCGCGCAAGATCGCGTCATTTGCCTTGCCGTCCTGCGGAGCCGCCCGCACCGCGATCTCAAAACGGTTTTCCTCTATGCGTTTTACAGACGCATGCTTGGCTCGCGGTTTTGCCTTCACGAAGACTCTCATAGACAAGTAAAACTACGCCGCGGCAGGGGCCTCCGTCGGATTTTTGCCGATCGCCTCAGCTATACTAAAGCCGGTGGCGCGCTCCACACCTTTATTGGCATACAGGATATTTGCATTTTCATCCGTGATGACGACGTGGTCGCTCAAAAGATCAAAAGCCGTTTTCAGCCTCTCAATCTCTTTGAGCTTCCACTCATAGTCCGCCGCTGACAGGGGAGTACGCATATGCATCATTGTACCATCTCTCCGCCCACTAGGGGAATTCAAAGTCACTGCAGGGCTACTTGACAATCACTTGACAATTGAATATAGATTGCTTTACAATAGAGTTGCTTATGGATAATAGACAGAAAATACTAGAAATTATAGAAAAAGGAGGCAAGGTAACGTCTTCTGATATCACCACGCAAGTCGGCGTGTCGCGCCAGTACGTAAATCTGGTGGTTTCTTGGCTGGTTGGAGAAGGAAAAGTATTAAAATTCGGCAGTACCCGAAACGCCTTTTATGTTTCTTCAGGATATGCCCAAGCACATCCGGAAGCGCTTCCCTCATCCTATAAGCGAAAATATCAAAACAAAAGCTTGGAAGAACACGCGACTCTTGTTGAAATTGAGCGGCAGTTTCCGCTTATTGCGCGTTTGCCGGAAAACGTGCGGAGCATTTTTACGTTCGCGTTTTCCGAAATGTTCAACAACGCTATTGAGCACTCAAGATCAAAAACTATTTCTGTCCACATCGCCATTCAAAATAATAAACTCTCGTTTGTCGTAGAGGACTTTGGTATTGGAGTTTTTCGCAATATTATGCAGACGCGTCAGCTCAACTCCGAGAGGGAAGCCATTCAGGATTTGCTCAAAGGCAAGACGACGACCATGCCAAAATCCCATTCTGGCGAAGGTATCTTCTTCACGTCAAAATCCGCTGATGTGTTTGTGCTAGAGAGTTTTGGTTATGAGCTTATGATCACACATGAAAATATCGTCATACGCCGGGTGCCTCATTCAAAGCGCGGTACAAAGGTTTCCTTTGGCATAGATGTCGAGTCAGCGCTCCATCTGGACGATGTGTTTAAAAGATACACCAATCTTGCCGAAAACAGGAATTATGGATTTGATAAGACTGAAATCAGAGTCAAATTGTTTACGATGGGCGGAGTGCATATTTCCCGATCGCAGGCGCGCCGCATCCTCTCGGGGCTTGAGAAATTCAAGATCATTCTTCTTGATTTTGATCAAGTACCCGTAGTGGGACAGGCATTTGCCGATGAAATATACCGCGTTTTCCACGGTGCGCATCCCGATATTACGATCCAAGAAGAGCATATGTCAGAGGGCGTAAGATTTATGGTAGAGCGCGCCAAAAACGAAGCCAAAAAGAAGAAATAATTTATGCCCGACTTTTCAAAAAAAGAACTTTCCGAGCAGGATATCTGCTCAAAGTACATTCTCCCTGCCTTGACCGGTGCCGGCTGGGATTTGCAAAAGCAAATCCGCAAGAATTATCTGGGTTTAGTAAAGAAATTACAATAAGCACTATACTCTTAAATATCTATCATAGGTATGAAAAAGAAAAAAGAAAATAAACAAATAGTGATTTATCAAGTGCCAAGCGGCGCGATTGAGTTGCGCGGGGATTTTGAGCAGGAGACTATTTGGATTACCCAAAAACAAATGGGGCAGGTTTTTGGTGTAGATGTACGCACTATAAATGAGCACTTAAAAAATATTTTTAAAATCAAAGAATTAGATGAGAAAGCAGTTATCCGGAAATTCCGGATAACTGCCGAAGATGGCAAAACATATAACACAAATCATTACAATCTTGACACGATTATATCAGTCGGCTATCGGGTAAACTCAAAAACTGCCACACGGTTTCGCCAATGGGCTACTAAGACACTCCGCGAACATATCACTAGGGGCTACACTATCAACCGCAAAAAAATCGCAAAAAATTACGATGCGTTCATGAAAGCGGTGGCAGACATCCAGACACTTCTACCCGAACATATCACGCTTGATCCCAAAACAGTCCTGGAGCTTATCAAAGAATTTGCCAGTACTTGGGTTTCGCTTGACGCCTACGACAAGGATGCCCTGAAAGTTATCGGCACGACCAAAAGAGCAGTGGAACTTGCCGGAGAAGAATTGTTCCATGCCATAGGAAGTCTGCGAGCCGAGCTTATCAAAAAAGATGAGGCGACGGAGCTGTTTGCCCAAGAAAGAACGTCAGGAAGGCGTGCGTAATATTTTAACGACCTTTGACGAGTTTGCTGGGAATGAGATCTTGTCCGAGCGAGACATTCAGGATTATCACAGTGCATACATTGACCTCTACAACGATTTTCGCAAGGGCGTGGAGGATGCCAAGGAAAACATCAACGATGACTTGGTGTTTGAGATGGAGCTTATTAAACAGATTGAGATAAATATTGATTACATCTTAGGGCTCATCAAAAAATACCACGAAGATCATAACAAGAATCGTGAGCTGTTGGTTGATATTAATAAAGCCATAGACTCCAGCGTTGAGCTCCGTAACAAAAAAGATCTCATCAATCAGTTTATCTCTTCGCTCGACATACAGTCTGTTATTGATGACGATTGGCAGAAGTTTGTTGAAGGCAAAAAGGTTGAAGAACTCGAACAAATTATTGCCGACGAGAAGCTTGACCGCGACGCAACCTACGGGTTTGTACGTAATGCATTCCGTGACGGTAATGTAGCGACGACTGGCACTGCTATTACTAAAGTCCTACCACCTGTGTCCCGATTTTCTCCAACTGGCGAACGTACTCAAAAACGCGAAAGTGTTTTAAGTAAACTGACAAGCTTCTTTGAACGATTTTTTGATATTTCGGGCGGTAAGTTTCCAGAGCAAAAATAAATAGACCTACTGCGTAAAGATTGTTCTGCTGCAATTTCCAGATTTTGGAGACGGGGCATCCCGCTATGCGGGAACGCCTCGCGTCTGTCCTACGACTTTGCAAAAATTATTCAACATATATACCGTATATGCCTCATAATTTTTCCCAGCACTCGCACGAAATCTGACAATTTCGCTACGAAAATCTTTACGCAGTAGGTCTAATCAACAACATGGTCAAGGCAATCCAAAAAGAAAATAGCAAGTTATATCAGTGCGAAGAATGCGGTTTTTACTATGCGGATCGCGAGTGGGCTGGGAAGTGTGAGGTGTGGTGCCGGGAACATAAAAGCTGTCATATTGAAATCACTTCCCACGCCGAAGAAAACAAATAACATCCTTACAAACTGGAGTTTGTTGGTGTATTATAAAACAAATTTATGAAGCTAAGTAACTTTTTCAAATTAGTAATTGCCATTGCGGTTTGTGAACTTGCTGGAGTTTTGGGCGTCATGTTTACGGTGCAGTCCCCATGGTATGCGGGGCTGGTGAAGCCCACGCTCAATCCTCCGGCATGGGTGTTTGGACCGGTGTGGACGATACTCTATCTTCTCATGGGCGTGTCATTGTGGCTGGTATGGAAGAGCGATTCGCATGCGCGGATGCAAGCGCTGGGGCTGTTTGCCGCTCAACTTGTGTTAAATGCCATCTGGACGCCGGTATTTTTCGGCGCACACTCAATTGGCGATGCGCTCGCTGTTATCGTGCTCCTGTGGGCGGCAATTGTCATGACCATAATAATATTTACCAAAATCTCCAAACCCGCCGCATGGCTCCTCGTGCCCTACATCCTCTGGGTAACCTTTGCCGCGTATCTCAACTATTCCCTCTGGACACTAAACTAACCTTGACCCCGCACCATCTTTACAAACCATCATCCTTACATACTTGAGAATGTAAGGATGATGTGTACAATAGGGATATGGGAAAAGTAAAAACGGCAAAACAAATGG
>CAZYED010000017.1:0-14744 GCA_964646295.1 uncultured Candidatus Saccharibacteria bacterium
GCTTCCAAAGAGCCGTGTCCTACCGTTAGACGACCCCGCAATAATCGTTTTGGCGCTCGCTATCCCATATATACGCTCAATTCAGCTTGTTGAAAAGCTGGCTTGCAATGTTTCGTATAATATGCTATCTATATAGCATCACTACGAAAAAGACCCTTGTACGGATACGTCCGTACCGGGGGCTTTTTTATTGAGTTGATACCCTAATTTATATTTCACATCTTCCAGATATACGATCGGAACTCCCGTCCTTTTCAACAAAACAGAGCATTTACTCGTGGGCGCGGGAGAAATAATCAGGCATTTCACTCTTTTTTCTATCCAAAATTTTACAAGCGGTGCATAGTCCCCGTCACTAGAAACAAGAATAACGGATACTGTTTTCTGTTCATAAAAATTGCGTACTGCTTCAAGAACAAGATCAGCGTCACAATTCCCTTTTGCCCTTCCATCACCATCATAAATAACCTCCTTAAAAAACAGTTTATATCCGTTGTTCTGTAAAGCCGTGTAAAGATTGGCGTGTTTGGGTATGAGTCCGATAAATATACACGCATCGGTAATACCGAATTTCTGTCGAAGCCACGGACGAAATTTGCGATAATCCAACTTCCATGAGAGCGATTCTATAGCTTTGTGTAGATTCGCTCCATCTATATACGCTACACTGCTTTTCTCGGTTCTCATAAGTATTTTTACTACATTATTCTCTGCCTAGAACTATTATTAAGCCTTTGTGGCCTGTTGAAAAGCTGGCTTGAAATTTTCTGTGAACGGGTATATAATGGCTCTCAATATGATTCTTAAGGATGGCGATACGCATATCCCGTTGGATCGGATGTTCCATCACTTCACTATTGATTTTGAGGGGATGGAGGAGATGACTGAACAGCAGAAAAGTGATGCCTGGGGACCCGCATGGGTCGTCGTGGCAGGGGTGTTCAACCTTTTCGGCTAAACCGCTTCTCCCTGCTTTGTAGGATTGCCGTCAATCAAGGCAATCACGGTAAGCTCAAGGGGCAGTTGAGGGATTGGCGTTTTTTTGAATCTTTGCAGATTGCCCAAGATGACTTCCGCACCCCCCGCAAGATCGGCTGTGGTGAATGATGGCAAGTGCGCCATGATAGTCTCGTATTCGTCGTCCAGCATTTCGGATGCGACAAAGGGCTTCAGAGCAGGATCGGTTTTCAACAGAAACCCCGCACGGAAGTATTGCATGAGGAGTTTGGTAAAGTACGCAAGATCGTATCCGCCACTGCTTAATTCTTGAATGAGCGCGAGCGCCTCGGGCGCTTTTTTTTGTGCGATCAGGGCAAACATTTGTTTGGCGGCCTCGCGGGGCGGCAGTCCCAAAGTCTCCTCCGCCTCGCGGCGGGTGATTTTTTTGTCCTCCACGGCCATGATCTGCCCCAAGATGGACTCGGCATCGCGAAATGATCCCTCGGCGGCAAGCGCTATGAGGCGCGCGGCGTCTTCGGCAAGGTCTACGCCTTCTTTTTTCGCAATGGCGCGGAGACGCCCTGCCATCTCCCCTGTCTGGGGCCTGCGGAATGTGTAGTGCTGGGTGCGCGAGATGATGGTCGCGGGCACGCGATCAAGCTCGGTGGTCGCCAAAATAAATACGGCGTGGCTTGGCGGCTCTTCCAGCGTCTTGAGCAGAGCATTAAACGCTTCTTTGGTCAGCTGGTGCACTTCGTCTATGATGTAGGTCTTATACGCTCCGCGCGCGGGCGCAAAGCGCACGCCGTCGCGAAGCTCACGGATCTCGTCAATCCCGCGGTTTGATGCGGCGTCTATCTCTATCACGTCCATAGCGCGGCCTTCATTGAAGTCCGTGCACATGGCGCACTCGTTGCACGGCACATCGCGCTTGCCCTTTTTCTCGCAGTTGAGGGACTTGGCGATGAGACGGGCCATAGAGGTCTTGCCGACACCGCGCGGCCCCGAAAAAAGATACGCATGCGCCACGCGGCCCATTTTGAAAGCATTGGCGACAGCGCCCGTAACATGATCCTGCCCTACGACTTCGCTAAAGTCGCGCGGGCGATATTTTCTGTATAATACTTGCTCGCTCATGCTCCAAATCGTAGCATTTTATGACGTCTCCAAATACTTGACATATACTTATAATATTGTGTATAATATCTGCATACTCATTCTTAGCGCACCAACCCGCACAAGACAAGGAGACACCTATGTGGGACGCCCGGACGTTGGCCGATCTCGTTATACGATACCCCAAAGGAGGCACCCTTTGGACACGGAGCCACCGGACAGTTCGGTATCTCCGTAACCTGTTTTTGGATGGCAACAAGATAGTGTCCGTCATGACGGACATCGCGAAGGGAATGCCAACGGAGGTGTACGTCTTTGCCCAGACAGAGGAAGGTGCGCAGGTCAGCACCTTCTCCACAGAAAGCGGACTGGAGCTTGAGCAACTGCTCAATGCTCCTGATCTTTCCATCCTTCCGGAAGATATGCGGGAAGAGGTGGAAAAGTTTATTTCACACCCTCATGAGACTCTCCTGCCAACGTGGTAGGTCGGTTTAGGCGGCAGGCATAAGCCTGACAAGGAGCGTGCGACGCTCACGCATCACAACAACAGACGGCTCTCATGCGGGAGCCGTCTTATAATTTCTTTCCATACTCTTTACACTACTCCACGCCGCAACGCATGAGCGGAAAGGACGATGAAGGGAGAAGCGGCACTCAATCTCCTACGGTATAGACTACGCTTCCATTTGGGACTTTCAATTTGTTTGAAGTCTCACTTCAAACAAAAACGCGGAAGGTAAACCCCACGTAAGCTTCTGGCGGAGTTTACAAATTTGAAGAGATGCGGTACATGTAGAAGAGGTGTAGTGAGCGTAAGCTCTTTTTTCGGCCAACATCTCCGAGCAGAAGGAATCGCGAGATGACCACAGGAGAAGAAGTAGTAACGGGAAAGCAGTGGTATGCGATGCATACGCGATCAAGCTATGACAAGATGGTGTATCAAAAACTTATCAGAAGGAATATCACTGCATTTTTACCGATTACGAATGTGCCCTGCACGGGCAGAGGAGGTAAGAGGGTCATCCGATCTGTCTCACTCATGCCGGGCTATGTGTTTGCCCAGTGTGACGACGACCAGGTCCAATCGCTTAAGGATCAGCGCATCCCTGATGCCAAGCTTCTGGGGGTCGTTGAAGACAAGGATGTCCAAAATCTACGTGAGCAGTTGGAGGGCGTGCAGAAAACCGGACGCGTAGCCGTCAAAGGACGGCCAGCTTCACTGGTGCACAAGCGCGTCCACATCACGAATGGACCGTTCGCGGACTTTGGGGGGCTGGTACTGCGGGAAAACCGCACACACAGCACGGCAACCGTAGAGCTACAGATACTGGGGCAAATCGTCCCCACCGAAGTCTCACTCCACCATCTGGAGGAGATCCTGACATAAGTATATTTTAATACGTCCAGACGGGCCCCGCGGCACTCCAGCGGGGCTCAACTATTTTTCAGTCCCGTTTAGACAGTTCCTTCCCCGCGACAAAGACGAAGGATTTATAGCCTACAAAATTCCATATGAGCGTGACAATAGTCGCGACGGCTTTGGCGACATTGAGGCGCCCGCTCGGGGACATACCGCCAAAAATCGGCGCATACGTGGTGAGCAGGATGATGAGGCCGCTGTTGATCGCAACGCCTACGAGTGTGACGCCAAAAAATTTGGGGAAATCTGCAAAGAGCCGCTCCCCCGCCTTTCCGTTTTGAAACACCCAGAGCTTGTTCCAAAGATAGCTGTTGACGACAGCCGCGGCGAAGCCGGGCAAATTGACCCCGCCGACGACGACTCCCGCGGTAATGCCGCTTGCCATACTCAAGAGATTGAGCACGCCAAAATCAATTGCGGTATTGAGAATCCCTACGGCGCCGAATTTGCCCAACTGCCAGAAAAACGGCATCCGCCGCGCAAGCATGGCTCCAAGCCACACGCCAAAGAGTATGACGGTACCGCCGATCCACGGCAGACTCAAAAGGATGACGGGGTCGCGGCTCCCGATGGCAAAAGCGGTCGGCACCGCGGCGATACCTGTAAAAAATCCTATCAAAAACGCAATCGCGTAGTCCGTCTTTTTCATGCCTTTTTTTCTTTCTCCAATAATTCCTCTACCTTGTCGTGCAGGCCGCCGCTTTCGGTTACCGCGCCGAGCGGGAGTTTGCCGCGGCGGACGCCTTCAACGATGGCTTTCAGTTCTTCGGACGAATACGGCCGCTTGGAGCCTGTGATCCCGCCAAGCTTGTCCAATGCCGCATAGAGATCATCAAAGGTCTCACTCTGCCGGATCACGCGGATCGGCTCGCGCGAATAGATACCCGTCCCGCGACGAAACGCATAGTTGTAATTTTCGTCGTAGTAGGCGTCAAGCATGCCCTGCTTGCGGAGTGCGTTTTTGAAGTCCCCTCCCGACTGCGCCACATACATCAGGTCGTTGACTTTCCAGTTGAACCGCGGGGCGTCCCCGCTACCGCGCGCCTCCCATCCGGCAAAATGGCGCTGGAGCTTGTCCACGGCCTTTTGCATCGCCTCATACGACGGCGTATAGAGCACTACTTCGGGTACCGGCTCGCCCGCAGAATCGCGCACGGGATTCTCGGCGACAGACGCTTTGAAGATCGGAATAAGCGCGCGCAATTCCTCATCATCCGATAGGCACTGTATCAGGCGCGCAAATACGTCCGCGGCGTATTCTTTTTGCGGTTGGAGGTGGATTTTAAACTGATTTGAAACGAGTGCCAGATCACCGTCTGAAATTTCCTGCGGCCCCCTTGCCAGGGATTTCATGATCTGCACTTCCGCGTTGTTGGCGGAAAGAACTTTTTCCACAGCCATATTCTCGCGCTTCATTTCTCCCGCTTTCACGCGCGCAATCTCATCGTGATTAATAAACTCAAAACTGTCGTATATATCGCTCACCGCCCGTCGATACGCCCATGCGGCAGAGGGATTTTCCTCCTCCATGTCGCGCGAGTAGCGCGGCTTGCCAAACGCATGCTCCAAGAGCTCGTCGTGCTTGCGGCGCGTCTCCTCTGAGTATGACATGGCTCCTCTTTGTTCAAAGGCTTTTTCTTCTGTTTTACCGTTCATAACACAAAATAATTACCACCTTATCACATACAATACCTACATTCCCAACGCAATATTTTTCAAACTCCAGCGTCAAGTAGTTCCTTTACTTTCGCCCGCAGACCGCCGCTTGAAGTCAGTACGCCGATCTCCTCTTTGCCTTCCCTGACGGCATTGATGCGCGTCTTGAGCTCGGCTACTGTATAAAGCTGATCTGATCCCATGAGACCGCCTAATGTATCAAGTGCTGAAAAGAGATCAACGAAATTCCTGGCTCCATCAATCACTGTAATACGCTCCCGCGAATAAATCCGTGTTCCTTTTCGGACTGCATAATTGTAATTTTTGTCGTAGTATTCGTCCAAAAGCCCCCTCTTTAAAAGCGAGTTCTTAAAATCAGCGCCCGACTGCGCGACATAGACCAAATCATTGATTTTCCAATTGTAACGCGGGACATCTCCACTACCTTTCTTTTCATAGTCTTTAAGATATTCTTCCAATTTGGCGACAACTCCACGCATGGCGTTATACGAGGGACAGTACAGAACGATCTCCGGAACCACCTGCCCATTTTCATCCCGCACGAGTTCGGAAGATACCGATGCCTTGAAAAATGGTACCAGTTCCCTTAACTGCTCATCGTTGGCGAACGCTTTGGCAAGCTCCTGAAAAACGGCAGGGAGAAATTCTTTTTTCGGTTGGAGATGTATCTTAAATTGCTTCATCGTGGATTGCAGATCTTCGGGCGACGGCATCTTCCCGTTGATCAATCCTTTTCGCATGCGTTCTTCTGCGGCGTTGGCCTCTTTCACACGTCCTGAAGCCGTAGCTTTCAACTCCATTTTACCCGCATTTACGAGATCGCTTTCTTTCTTATTCACAAAATTAAACCCTTCAAAATCGCCGCCTACAGGATATATATTATAGACGGCATGAGGATTCTCGGCCGTCAAATCACGGGAGTATCTGGGCGCGCCCAGTGATTGCTTAAGCACACCATTATAAAAGTCACGCATTTGCTCTGTATACGCTTGCTCTGTTCTGTTCGGCAAAGATTCGGGAGTCATAACCCTGGAATTATGGATGACGGAGATGGCGGGGGCAATGGTGGCGTCTGTGGCGGAGGTGTTTGCGGCGGAAGCGGAGATGGAGGCGCGGGCGCAGGAGGTACGGCAGGTGGTACTGTCGGAGCAGATCCCCCAATCCTGCTATGCCGCTCTATGATCTCGCGCTCTACTTCCTCGCGTGGCCTGCCGTAGGTCGTGCGCGAGATTTCCTTGATCACGTCTACCAGTTCTTTTTCGCCTTTTACGGGCGGGTACGTCTTCATGCTAAAGGGGGTCGCCGTGGCGCCATTGATCAGGAGCTTCATGTAGCAGTTGTGATTGTCCACGTTGAGCAAGTCCTGCTCCGAAAATACGGGTTTGAATTGCTTGGCCAAGAATTCCGCATCCTCGCTCCCGATCCTAAAGGATGCCATGGAGCCTACGTTGCCAAACACCGCTTTTTTGATCTCGTCTTTGAGTTGCCCGATAAACTGATGCGCGATGACCAGATCCAGCCGGTATTTGCGCGCCTCGGAGAGGATGGTCGCAATGGAGTCTGTCGTGACATTTTGAAACTCGTCTATATAGAGATAGAAGTCCTTGCGCTTTTCCTCCGAGATGTCCGTGCGCGAGAGCGACGCCATGAGCAGTTTGCCCACGACGATGAGTCCGATGAATGAGGAGTTGAGATCGCCGAGCCGCCCCTTGGAAAGATTGACCAGCAGGATCTTGCCCGAGTCCATGATTTCGCGGATATTAAACGCGGATTTTTGCTGTGCCACGATGGGGCGCATGATTTCGTTGCTCGTAAAATTATCCGTCTTTGACGTAATGTACGGCACCATGTCTTTGAGTGACGCCTCGCCTCCGGCTTTTTCCGCGATCTCGGTCCAAAATTTCTTTACCACGATATTGGCGGTACGCGAGAGCTTGTAGTCGCGGAATGCTTTGTCCGACAGCACGCGCGAGATTTCCAGGATCGTATTGCCCGACGCCGGATCGTCCATGACGAGCATGGTCGCGTTGCGGAAATACTGCTCAAAGATCGGACCCCCTGCAATGGACATATTGTAGAGCTTGTTGAAAATGCCCAGAAGCTCATTGACGATAAAGGTCTTTTGCTCGGGAAACGCGGGGTCGTATTCAAGCATATTGAGACCCATGGGGCGCTCAACATCTCCCGGGTTGAAATAGATCACGTCCTGCAGGCGATGGCGCGGGACAAGCCCCAGCATCCGCTCCACGGTATCGCCGTGCGGATCAATAAAGCATACGCCCTTGCCCGCCTGGATATCCTGCACCGCAAGATTTTCAATCAGCGTCGTCTTGCCGGTGCCTGTCTGCCCGATGACGTACAGATGCCTCCTGCGGTCTTCATCCAGCATCCTCACATCACGCTTCTCGCCACGGAATGAATTGAGTCCGAGCAATATGCCCTCCTGTGGCAGATTGGCCGGCGGCGGCGCTTCGCGCGCTTTGAGGATCTTCACATTTGGCGTCTCGGTCGGCACATTGGGGAAATGGAAGATGGACGTCAACTCCTCGCTCCCGAGCACCACCGACCGCCTCTCGTCAAACGCGCGGAATGAAAAAGAAAACGCGAAATCGCGGAGAGATTTGCCCGCAACCGCGTGCGGAGCAAAGCTGTTGATATTGGGGTCGTTGAACTGCCCGAATGCAAGCGTGAGCCCCTGCAGGATCGCGTCGGCACGCTCGCGGGATGCGGCTGACGCGATCACACGGATATTGGTCTCAAAAAGAGATTTGCCGGCTTTTGTTTCCAACATCTTCACGATATCTTCCTCAAGCGGCGTCAGACGCTTTTGCTGCATCATTTTTTTCTGCTCGGCCTCCTGTACGGACTTGCGCTCTGACATCACGGTACGCCCCATCATGGCCACGGCTTTTTCAATACCATGTTTGGGGCGCTTGCCCTCAAAAAGCAGTTTGGCGTTTGCTTTAAGCTTGCGCCGCCATTTGTTGCGCGCGGGGCGTGCGACTATCTGCAAAGCCGCTCCCTCGCCCTCGCGGCTAAGCTTAGTAAATACATTGGTAAGCTCGCGCATCGGGTCGCCCTCAAGCTTCTGATATGTACGCACCGGATAGTACCGCGGGCCACGAAGTGTGATAAATGCGCCTGCAGTACTACCCTGCGGATTGAAGATGTTGTATTCGGGCGCCTTTTCAATATGTCCTTCGGGGAAAATGCCCTGCACGATCTTCTCCACAGCAGACGCGAGCCTGCGGGGTACCGCAAGATAAAACGCAAGCTCCTCGCCGATGTGCGGGATCGTAAGCTCCAGCGCAAACGTCGGGCGGCCATACAAAAAAGAGCGCACAAACGAATCCTCAATCTGATGCAGGTTGGTATAGAGCTGTTCCATCAGTGCTATCTTCTCGCGGATCTGCTGTATCTGCATCTGCTGTTCCATATGCACGGGCGGCATGCGTATGGCAAGAAGTGACATATTGAGCGAGCGCGCGATCACCGCGCGCGTGCGCGATAGCCTACGCAGGATAAAAAGTCCCGCGACTATAGCGAGAAGCAAAACTCCACCGATATAAAAAAGAGTATATGGGGTCACAGCGACTCAAGCTTTCTCAACTGCACCAATTTGTCATAATAATCGTCCGCAAGCCGGTCATGCAGAGCATCCATCAGATACGGACTTTCGGTCTGCGCCACGCGTATCGCGCTCTCAATTGACGATGTCATGGCGCGCTCCACCAGAGCCGCGACTTTTGCTTCGCGCGCGGCATCTGCCGCGGTATCGCGGCCGGATCCGATCCCGGGCAGGAGCGGCGCTCCGCCAGGAAGAGGGGGCGCGACAGGAGCGGGCGGAGGTGCAGAACTTGGCATCTTTTCGCCGATATGCTCGCGCATGACCTCGCGGAATACTTCTTTTTCCTCGCGCGAGGCCGCCCCGCCCTCAGCAAGCACGCGCTTTTTCTCCTCAAGCTTTTGCTCAAGCTCGCGGATCTCGTCCTCGGCAGATATATTTGTACGCTCGCCTGTCTGTCCCGTGTCCAGTGCCATACGCTCCCATTATATGCCAAATCAAAAAGGAGTCCATGCACAAGCATAATGGACTCCCGATTACCGCAATCCAACATTCGTCTTGCAGTTTTTCATTGTGATAGTGATACGCGTATCGCCGGATACCCGCCGCGAAGAGCGAACGGAGAGGACATTCCTTCTGCTTATCGCAACGGACGAATGCTTAGATATGGCAGTGCCTTCCATCACATAGGTACAGAACCCCAATTTCGGCGATACCTCCTCATATTGTAGACAGTGTATTTCCGGTCCGCAGATCATGAGGTGCATAGCTCCAAAAGATTGCGCCTCGCCATATTCGGTCATCCATCCGGTATTATCCGCCAGGATTTCCGCATGCGAGCTCTGGTATGTGTATCCAATCAAAGCGATGACAGCAATGAACAAAAGGACACTAAGGATGATGCTTATCATTCCCGCCATTCCAACTTTTGACATGCCATCTCCTCTTCCGGACAGCAGAAACCAAAAACCACGTAAGCAAACACAACCATATAGAAATAATTTTGTCAATATACAGACCACGTTTGCTTCCGTGTATAATGAGCCGGATGAAGAAATATTCTCTGCCGATACTCATCGGTATTCTTATTCTCGGCGCCTTCCTCCGCTTTTATCAGATCACCGAAATCCCGCCCGGCTTATATCCGGACGAAGCCATGAACGGCAACAATGCGCTGGAAGCACTTGCAGACGGCGGATTCAAAGTATTTTATCCCGAAAACAACGGCCGCGAAGGACTTTTCATAAATATACAGGCGATCTCTGTCGCGGCCTTTGGCAATACGCCATGGGCGCTACGCATTGTAAGCGCGCTCATCGGCACTCTTACTATATTAGGAATATATCTTGTCACAAAAGAGCTCTTTGGGAATAATGAGTCAGGAATTAGGAATCAGGAATACCAAAAATCGTCTCATAATTCTTACTCCTTGGTTCATGCTTCCCGCGTCGTAGGACTATTTGCGGCATTCTTCCTCGCCACGAGTTACTGGCATCTCAATTTCTCACGCGTCGGATTTCGCGCGATCATGCTTCCGCTTTTCGCGACATTCGGCATGTACTTCCTGCTCAAAGGCATACGGGGCGGCAAGCCGTTGGACCTGATCATGGCGGGTCTCATGACCGGCCTTGGCATGCACACCTATATCGCGTTTCGCTTTATGGTGTTTGTCTTTGCCGTGCCGGTCATCGCGGCGGTGTGGCACTACTGGAAGCAGGAATCAGGACTCAGGACTCAGGACGGGGTTGAAAAATCCCCTAATTCATACTTCAAAATTCATAATTCCCGTCTCCATGCGCCATACGCCGTCACGATGTATGTCGCCGCCGCTCTTGTCGCGCTCGCCCCGTTGGGATTTTATTTTTTCCAGCATCCGGAATCGTTTGCGAGCCGCGCAGGAGACGTATCGGTGTTTTCCGCGACGGCTCCGGCAAAAGAACTGCTTATCTCGGCGGGCAAGACAATCGGAATGTTTTTTTGGAATGGCGATTGCAACTGGCGGCACAAATTCAACTGCCGCCCCGAACTTAATCCTCTTGTCGCAGTCTTTTTCGTCATCGGCATCATCTCTCTCATCCGCACCTCTACCTTCTACATTCTACCCTCTACCCTCTTATTCGTCTGGCTCACCGCCATGTCCCTCCCCGCAGTACTGACGCGTGAAGGCATCCCCCACGCGCTCCGCGCCATCGGCATGCTCCCCCCGGTGATGATCTTGACTGCTTTCGGAGCCGACCGCGTGCGTAGCCTCATTACCGCATGGAGCGCGCGCAAAAAGTCGCAGTGGCCCGCAAAAACCATACAAATAGAACGGATACGCCGCGAACTATTACTACTATTCATCGCGGCTCTGCTTACCGTGCCGCTCATCACCTATCGCGACCATTTCATACGCTGGGCGGGGCAACCCGAAACGTATGATGCGTTTGATACATCAAGCGTGCATATGGGCAAGTATCTGGCCGCACTTCCCCGTGAGACTCATAAATACATCGTCGTAAATAGATCGGGTACTATCGTGCGCGGCATACCCATGCCCGCGCAAACCGTCATCTACATCACCGATACGTTTCGCGAGGAGTCACAGCACGAAAAGAATTTCACATACATTGTCGCGGACGGGATGACCTCCCGCGCTATGGCGCTCTCGGGGTTCAACCCTCCGGCGGACAAAAAATATGTCATCGCGTTTCTTGACGGTCTTGACGGCGATCTGATCGCCGCATTCCGCGCCAAGTATCCCAAACTCAAGGCACATGTCCCGGGAGACTTTATTATTCTGGAGAACAGATGAAGAAATCCACGCTCCCCGCCATCGGCATTCTTGCGATCATGCTCGTCGTCATGATCGCATCGGTCTGGAATGATTCGGCGACTATGGATGAGCTGGCGCATATCCCTGCGGGATTCGGCTATATCACGCAGGGCGACTACCGGCTGAACCCCGAGCATCCGCCCCTCATCAAAGCCCTGTCGGCACTCGTCGCCGAGATTGTTGTACGACCCCATTTTCCCACTGATACCCCATACTGGCGGGACGAGATCAACGGCCAGTGGGCGCAGGGCGCCGTATTTCTCTATGAATCCGGCAACGACGCCGACAGCGTCATCTTCTGGTCACGTCTGCCGCTTATCATATTGACCGCCGTGCTCGGATGGCTGATTTTCCTCTGGACACGGAAGAAATTCGGCGCTATGGCGGCTCTGCTTGCGCTCATATTTTTTGCATTTTCGCCGACCATACTCGCCCACGGGCGATACGTCACCACCGATATCGGCGCTACACTCGGATTTTTTATCGGCATTACAAGCTTCATCGCGTTTCTTGAACGGCCGGATCGCAAACGGATCATCATTGCGGGCCTTTGTTTTGGCATTGCCCAACTTCTGAAGTTTTCGCTCGTCCTGCTCATCCCGATTGATCTCATACTCCTGACCGCATGGGTCGCGACGCAACCAATGATTACTTTTGGCGAACGCATGCGCATGGCGCTCAATCTCCTCGGCCGCATGCTGATCGCAAGCCTGATTGCTCTTGCCGTCATCTGGGGGGCATACGCGGTATTGGTAAGGAATTATCCGCAGGAAAAACAACTGCATGATACTCAATTCCTGCTTTCGTCCTATGGACTTCGCTCTGCGGTTGATATGGATATTACACTGATCCGCAATCCCGCTACGCGGCCGCTCGGCGAGTATCTGCTCGGCGTCCTCATGGTCCAGCAAAGAAGTGCGGGAGGCAATACGGCGTTTTTCCTCGGCGAAGTGTCAGCCGCAGGCTCGCGCCTTTATTTCCCCTTGCTGTATGTGCTCAAAGAGCCTTTGGCCCTGCACATCCTACTTTTGATCGCGATCGCAACGGGCGTATGGAAATTTTTTCGTATGCCGCGGGAAGACATCTCCACAATCTCGCGCATACGTCTATGGATCAAGGAGCACTTCGCGGAGTTTTCAGCCCTCGCTTTTATCGCGTTTTACTGGCTTTTCTCAATCAAGTCGCCGCTCAATATCGGCGTGCGGCACGTGCTTCCCACATTTCCTTTTATCTATATCCTCATAGCACGGCATGTCTCGCTCTGGCTCGCACCCGCTCAAGATACGCAGGCACGCACGCCTGCCCGACAACTTTCGCAACTCGCCGGCCGGTTCATCACAGCACTCGGCAAATACGGCGTCGTCTGCTTGCTCCTGCTTTGGCTCGTCGTGGATACGCTCATCGCGTCTCCGCATTTCCTTTCGTACTACAATGAGGTCGCGCGCGGATCACGCAACGGCTGGAAGATCGCTGTGGATTCAAACTACGACTGGGGACAGGACTTGAAACGCCTCGCGGATTTCATGGATCAAAACAATGTGAATAAAATCTCTCTTGATTATTTCGGCGGCGGCAGTCCGCGATACTATCTGGGCGAGCGGTTTGAGCCATGGCAATCGTCCAAAGGCCGGCCGCACGGGTATTTTGCGGTCTCCGCAACATTCCGCCAAGGAGCATTGGGCGCACCCGCCCCGGGATTTTATCGCCGCCCCGAAGACTCGTATGATTGGCTCATGCCCTATGAGCCGATCGCCCAAATCGGCAACTCAATATTCGTATATAACCTACCCTGACCCAGTCAGAAATCCGGACAACTGCCCGAGAAACTGGGAACTCTTATCTCAACATCTCTACGATCGTAGAGATGTTGAGATAATGTAAGTATGGGGTCACCGCATTTTATAAAACACTTTGTTGCCGAGACGCAGATCCACATACTCAAGCATACTGCGGCGATCTTTGATCTCGCGCTCCAGCACCTGCCGAAAAACCGAGATACTCTCCCCGATATCGCCGTCCCGCGCAAAAATCAGGACAAAGCCTTCGGCGGCGATAGCGCGTATTTCGCCGGGCACGCGCGATGATATGATAAAACCCGCCACCGGAGTCTCGGCTTTTTCCTCAAGAGCGCTCGCAATCTCGCGCATGTGCTCCATCAGTCCGGCATCCATGACGGTGCCTCCCAAGGCCGCATCCCCGCGATCGCTTTTTACGACGATGATCAGCCGCCCTTCGGGCTCGGGCGCGCGCGCGTATGCAACTCCGGATGGGTCTATGTAGGCGCATACAGGAGTCGTGGAGCTTTGCTCTGTGGAGCAAAATACTCCCCAAAAGGGCCGCTCGGATATGGCGACGCTCATCGCATCGGGAAATTGTTTTTCCACGCGAGCTTCTCTGATGCGAGGAAACTCCCGCTCAAGATCGGCTTTGACTCCGGCGGAACTGACAAAGAAAAACGAGCTCCGCGGCAGTACCCACGCGTACGACCCTGCAAAACTCTTCGTAATGCGCGCGTGCACCGCCGATTCCTCAAGCGTCTCAATACCCGTCAGAGTGACGCGATGTACCTGTAGCGCGGGAAGCCGTATGACATATACGATACCCATGCACGCAAGTACAACCACCCCTCCGATCAAGGCGGGTAAAACCCACAGAACTTTCTTGCTTTTTTTTGGCGCGGATGCGCCATGATAAACAATACGGCTCCGCATAAAGTTATGTGATAACTCGCCTTATCAACGGATTGATGCGCGTAAGCAATTCGTATGCGGTCGTCCCGATGCGGGACGCAAGCGCATCGGCCCATATCGCAGATTTCTTTTGTCTCCCGATCAGTACGGCTTCGTCGCCCGTCTTCACTCCGGCACTATCGGTCACATCCGCGACAATCATATCCATGGAGATCCTGCCAAGCACTTTTGCGCGCCTGCCTCTGATCAAAACTTCTCCGATACCCGAGAGTCCGCGATCGTATCCGTGCCAGTAGCCTATGGGGAGCACGGCAATCTTTGTCCTGCGGCGTACGACTTCAGTCCCATCATACCCGATGCGGGACCCAGATGGAATCTCTTTGATCTCGCCTATAATCGTCTTCCACGCAAGTACCGGTTTGAGCCGTATCCCCAATTCCTGAATCCTAATTCCTAGAGCATGTCCGAAAACCCGCTTTCGAGCCGAGAATTCCGATTTTGAAGCGAGAAGCAAGTCGGAAG
>CAZYED010000018.1:0-1346 GCA_964646295.1 uncultured Candidatus Saccharibacteria bacterium
GGAGTTTGCCGTCAACAACCTCTTGAGCAATGTGCGCCGGTTTGCCGAGCGCGGCCGCCTCTTCCTCAAACCGCCGCTTCTCCGCTTCCCACGCGTCCCGCGGCACGGCGTCCAGCGAAACCCAAAGCGGCCGCGTCGCCGCGATATGCAGGGCAATATCGTGCGCAAGCGCCACGAAATCGGGGTTGCGCGCGACAAAATCCGTCTCACAGAAAAGCTCCGCCATGGCTCCTATCTTTGAGTTGGAGTGGATATAGGCATCCACCACGCCGGCCCGCGTCTCGCGGCCCGCGCGCTTTGCGGCATTGCCTCCAAGCTTGCGCTCTATGATGACGAGAGCTTTTTCCGTGTCTCCCCCGCTTTCCTCAAGCGCCTTTTTGACGTCGGACACGCCCGCTCCGGTCTTCTCACGAAGTTCTTTTATTTGTTGTGCCGAAATCAAAACCGGGAATTATGAGTAATGATTTGTAAATTGAAGTCACTGACCGGCTCCGGAGAGCTGGCTCTCTTTTTCCTTTGCTCGCGCTTCCTGATTCACGACCCCCATGCGCAGTCCCTCTTCTATTGCCGCCCCGATACGTTCCGTCATATATCGCACGGCGGACAGAGCGTCGTCGTTTGCGGGAATCGCATAATCAATCTTGCTTGCGTCGGCATTGGTATCGCAAAGGGCCACAAGCGGGATATTCATCCGGCGAGCTTCGCTGACGGCCGTAGTGTCATGCGTCGTATCAACCACGACGACCGCATCGGGCATGCGCGAGAGCGTCCGCAGGCCGTCAAAGTTTTTCTTGAGGCGTTCAATCTCCTCGTCACGCATACTCCGCTCTTTTTTGGTGTACTTTTCAAATTCGCCGCTCGCTTTTTCGCGCTCCAAAGTCTGCAGGTGCTCCACGCGTTTTGCAATGACTTTGAAATTGGTCAGCGCCCCGCCGATCCATCGTTCGGTGAAATACGGCATACGGGTTCGCTCCGCAAGAGCCAAAATAACCTTGCGCGCGACCGGAGACGTGCCCACCAGAAGAATCAATCCCCCCTTGCTTACTCTGTCTTTCAGAAATGCTTCCGCGCGGGCAAGTGCGGTTTTTGTGGCTGTCAGATCAAGTACCGACACGGTATTGCGCACACCGAAAATGTGCCCCTTCATGGAGGGATGATCTTTGGATTTGGCATGTCCCAGATGGACACCCGCCTTCACCATCGCCTCAAGCTCGGGATCCGGAGCGGAAACGGCTTGTTCGGCCACCATAACGTCTTCATTCATATAGGGATAAGCATACCAAAGGGCGCATGTAATTGTCCACGTTGAACCAACAGCTCAGATTGATCATCCCTGGTTTGGAGAT
>CAZYED010000018.1:1356-14497 GCA_964646295.1 uncultured Candidatus Saccharibacteria bacterium
GAACCCATCCCACTTGCGCCAAACAGCCTCATATGGTATCTTCCTTATACTATGAAAACGGCTATCCATCCCCAGTATTACAAGGCAGAAGTCCGCTGTGCATGCGGCAATGTCTTTGCCGTAGGCTCTACCAAGCAGAAGCTTGATGTGGAAATCTGTTCAAATTGCCATCCTTTCTATACCGGCGGCTCCAAAATCATAGACACCGCCGGACGCGTTGAGAAATTTAAGGCGCGGCTCGCCAAAAAGCAACCCGCCAAGAAGAAATAGGGATCTGTGATGATAGACTCGCAAGACGCTACCCGCCGCAGGGAAGAGATTGAGCGCCTGTTCAGCGACCCGGCGGTTCTTGCCGACCCCCAAAAAATCAAAGAACTTTCCCGCGAGCTCTCGCGGCTTACCAAAGGCCAAAAAGATTCTTCCGACGCGTCCTCTCCGGACGGCGTCATTCTTGAAATACGCGCGGGCGTAGGAGGAGATGAGGCCTCCCTGTTTGCGGAGGAGCTATTCCACATGTATGCGCGCTTTGCCGCGCAAAAAGGCTGGCATACGGCGCTGATCAGCGAATCCCGTAGCGAGCGCGGCGGATATAAAGAAGCGGTCGCCGAAATCAAAGGAGCGGGCGTGTATGACTCGCTCCGGTTTGAATCGGGCGTACATCGCGTCCAGCGCATACCGGAGACGGAAAAATCCGGCCGCATACATACATCCACGGCCTCGGTCGCCGTCCTGCCGATCGCGCAAGAGACAGACATGGAAATCCGCCCCCAGGATATTAAACTGGAATTTTTCCGCTCGTCCGGGCCCGGGGGCCAAAACGTCAATAAAGTAGAGACTGCCGTACGTATCTATCATTTGCCGACCGGGCTTATTGTCACATCACAGGATTCGCGTTCCCAACAGAAAAACCGCGAGACAGCCATGACGCTCCTCCGCTCAAAACTCCTAGATGCCCGGATAGAGGCCGACGCAAAGAAGCTGGGTGCTACGCGCCGCGCGCAGATCGGCACCGGAGACCGCTCGGAAAAAATCAGGACGTATAACTTCCCGCAGGATCGCATTACCGATCACCGCATCAAAGAATCATGGCACCACATAGAGGCGATCATGCAGGGAAATCTTGATCAGATCATTGAAACGCTCCGCGCTACGGAAGAGAAGATCAAGGGATGACCCCAATCAGATCAAAACGTGCGATCAATATCGCGAGCAAGCGCGATGATGCGATTTGCATAGGAACGGCAGACCACTTTTGAGCAATTCGGCTGGCCGGACAAATACGTCTTGGCCGCTCTCGTCTCCCCTGCCACCGTCTGAGCATCCGCTCCCGCATCGGCAAGAAAGATAGCGGCGGCCGTAAAGGCATCTCCGGCGTCCCAGGGGCTCGGCGGGTTGTGGCCGGTGAGCCGCGCTACGCGCGGCGCAAAGCCAAGCCATGTTGACGGCAAAAATTGTGCAGGTCCCATGGCTCCCCCGCACCCATAGTTCGGCCGGCGAGACACTTTCATAGCATCCGGATCAAGTCCGAGTTCTTCGGTAATTCTGAAAAAAGCCGTCTTTTCCGCTTCTGCGGTTTTCGGCTTGCCGATGGATTGATAGCACTCATACAGATCTCTCCTCCAGTTGCCGGTCCCGAGATTTGTGCCGACACTGATCTTGCCGTCTTCAAACTGCTTCCCGGTCTCCACTTCCAAAAGCGCCAGAAGAAACGCGGTGCGGATCCCCGCGCGCTCTGCCGCGGCTTCGGCAAGTGCCACCGCCTCTTCGGCGGTAATACCTGTTTTCTCGAGATAAAAAAGCTGACTCTTCAGCGTCGCAATGTCCCGCTTTTTGGATTTGAGGAGCTGTTGAAAAATAGCTTCTTTGCCGCGCGTCAGGCGCAGAAGCTCGTCCTTTTCCAGCTTTTTTTGCGCGATAAAGCGCCGCTCTACATCCTGGAGCGACTTCAGCGTCTGTTGTTCTTCCTGATACTCCAGCAGATCGTCGCGTTCGCGCTCATACGTCGTACGGTCATCCTTAAAAACCGTCAGTTTCTCCTGCACATCGGACTGTACTTTATGCAAGCTATAGAGAGACGTAAAGAAATCGGAAAGCGACCGATGCTTCAGGAGCACGGTCAGCGGATTATCATCCTCCACGGCGGAAAGAACGACAATGCTTGCCGCAAGTCCCTGGCGGCCTTTCTCTATTTTTTTCGTAAGGATGCCGATCCCCTGCGTCCGATCGGCGATTTCAATGCCGGCTTTCCGGATCGCGAGCGTAAGGCGCTTGATCTCCACTTCGCGCCGCTTGATCTCCGTGTCAAATCCTTTTACCTCATTTGCAAGACTCCGCGTCTCGCCTTGCACCTGCTGGAGCGTCGTATCAAGCTCTCCCGCTTCGCGCTCAAGCTGTACGATCTGCGCCTCAATCTCGGAAACCCGGGCAGGATCCTGTTCAAGTGCCATAGCAGGAGAGAAAAATCCCGCCACAATCCAAGAAAAAACAGCAGTTCCAAGAACAATGATTGTTTTTCTGTTCATGTGAGCAACGTGTTACGAACTTTCTCACATACGCTCTCGTCCCTCGGCGTCAGTCGAAGCTCCCCCACTATTTCTCTTTCTCCTCCTCTGCGCTCTCTTCTTTTGCTTTTGCCTCGGCGGCTTTCTTTGCTTCCCGTTCGGTCTCCACCGCGACTGCCTCGGCGACCGGCGCTTCTTTCAGCGCGGCCAGTTCCTCATCGGAGCGCGGAGCGTTTACAATCGCAATAACTTCATCAACCGGTCCTAAAATTTTCACGCCATGCGGAGCCGGGATATCCTGAAGCAATATCTTGGAATCAAACGTAGCCAATAGGCCGATGTCTACAGGCAATGAATGCGGCAGGTCCTGCGGCAAGGCTTCCACTTCAAGCTCATGCGCCACTTTTACCAAAATACCTCCGTCATTTTTTACCGCGGGAGCCTCACCGGTAAACTCCAACGGCACGCGCGCGCGGAGCGCTTTGTCCATGCGCACCGCATAGAAATCCGCATGCAAAAACTTCCCGGTAATCGGGTCGTATGAGATGTCGTGGATCAGTACGTTATGGGCTTTTCCTGCAACATCAAGACGCACCAGGGTTGATTCCCCTGCGGCTTTATGGGCTTTTTCAAACTCGCGATACGGCACAAAGATAGACTGGGTGGGCATGGTTTCGCCATATACCACCGCAGGCAAAACGCCCCTCGCACGGGCGAGTTTTACCTGTTTTCCGAGAGCCGTGCGCACTTCTGCCTTTAATTCCTGCATGCGTCCATCCTACCACACCCACGGCAAAAAGAGAAGAGGCATATACCTCCACGATTGACTGCCAATAAGCCGCTATCCTTTAACTGCGTTCGGCGGGACTCTTCCCTCAAGCGCCTCAACGATGTTTTGCGCCGCAAGTTCGCTCATTGCTTGACGCGTCCCCTCTGTCGCGGACGCAATATGCGGCGTTACAATGGCATTTTCAAGCTCGGCAAGGCCCGGAGCCATAGCCGGCTCATTCTCAAATACGTCCAGCGCCGCACCACGGATGGTTTTCGCGCGAAGAGCCGCTACCAGCGCCGCCTCATCTATGATCGGCCCGCGGGAAGTATTGATCACATAAGCGCTTTTTTTCATCATGGCGAGGCGCTCGGCATTGATCAGATGTCTGGTGGCGGGCAGAAGCGGTACATGAATAGATATGAAGTCCGATGCGCGCAAAATATCCTCAACAGTCGGGGCAAACGCGGCTCCGAATTCCTTTTCAAACTGCTCATTCCGTTTCGGATCGTAATACATCACTTTCATATCAAATCCCCGTGCGGCGTGATGCGCCACGCGCGATCCGATCCTGCCAAGACCGATAACGCCCAGAGTCTTTTTTGATACGTCGGTGCCAAGCAACATCATCGGCTCCCAGCCGTGGTACTTCCCCGCCCGCATAAAACGGTCCCCCTCCGCAACCCGATGCGCAATCGCAAGAATCAGCGCAAACGTATGCTCTGCCACGGTATCCGTCAAAACCCCGGGGGTATTCGTGATCACGATCCCCCGCTCCGCGGCCGCTTTCAAATCCATATTGTCGTATCCCACCGCGTAGTTTGCGAATATCTTGCATTGTTTTCCCGCCGCATCAAAAACCTCGGCGTCTATCTTATCGTTCAGATCGCAGAGCACCGCGTCATACCGGTCTCCTGTAAGCTCCTTGGTCAGTTCCTGCTTATTAAAGGCATTGCCTACTATCACTTCGTACCCCTTACTTTTCAAAAGGACGATGCCGCGATCGGGAATCTCATGCGTAACCAGTACCTTCATATTTAAATTTTCTTTACTGAACCGAATAATTGCAGTTTCGCCTTTATGACTTCTTTCATCGCCTGAACCGCGTGAGCATCCAATTTATACATCGCGGCTTCCGCCGGAGCGGCGGCAAGCGCTTTGCGCAACCCCTCTACAAACGCCACCCGGATATCGGTATTGATATGGATATTTGCGATGCCCGCCTCAATCGCGGCCCTGATCTGATCATCCGGGATGCCGGATCCTGCATGGAGCACCAGCGCCACGCTCTCCGGCACCGCCGCGCGGATCGCGCGGATACGCTCAATATCCAGCACCGGCTCATCCAGCGATATGCCATGGATATTGCCTACCGCAATCGCCAGCCGATCCACACCGGTGCGCTCTACAAATTCTTTTGCCTGTGCCGGGTCCGTATAATCCTCTTTTTTTACTTCAATTTTTTCCTGCTGGATTTTTGACTCGCCCCGGAGGTATCCCAGCTCCCCTTCTATGCTGATCTCTTGTCTCATGCCGCTTGTCTCATGTCGCCTCGCATACTCCACGATTTCTTTTGTCCCCGCGATATTCTCCTCATACGGCAACGCCGATAAATCAATATGCACCGAGTCATATCCCGCATCAATCGCTTTCTTTGCCGCCTCTACACTCTTTGTATGATCCGCATTGAGAAACACGGGGATCGCAAAATTCTTGCGGAATACATCCCGAAGCGCAACAGCCTCGCCAAGACCCATATGCTTACGTTCTCCTTCCGAAGTGCCGAGTATCGCAGGGCACCCAAGCTCATGCGAGACCTCCACGATCGCGCGCGCCTGATCAAGCTCGGAAAAATTAAAATGTCCGGTCGCCCATTTTTCACGCCGCGCGCGTGTCAAAATTTCTTTCAATTCCGCCATTTCTTAAAACATGCTTTAGATCACGCTCGGCTTATAATGCGCCGGCGCGTTTTTCAAATATTCCTCAAGCTGTGGCATGGTAAGAAGTCCCTGCCGCGCGCCGATGCCCTGCACCACGGACATGGAGTTTACCGGCCCCCACGTGAGCGCTTCGGGGACGCTTTTCCCGAGTGCCAAAGCCACAGTAAACGTAGACGAAAAAGCGTCCCCCGCTCCCGTCCTTTGCAAAGGCGGTTTGGGATCCGGATACAGCGGAATGGACCAGGCAGTCGCGCCGTCATACGCATATGCGCCGTTGACCCCATCCGTAATTGATACGATTTTGGGACCAAGTCCGGCGATCGTTTTCATCAAGACTTTTATATCCTCTTCTTTTGTCTCAAGAATCCTCTGTGCTTCTTCCTTGTTGCAAAAAAACGCTTCGGCACGCCGATAAATACCGGCAAGCTTTTCGCGACCGAATTTCATCTGATAGGTTCCCGGCTGAAATGCAAGCTTCACATTCGGATGCGCTGTGAGATACTTCTGAATCTCCCCATGGAAAGGCAGAGAGTTCTCTCCCGCCGAAGAAAGATATATCCATCGCGGCTCGCCGATATCCGGCAGGCGGTATGGATACTCCTGATGCTTTACAAGAATCGTACGGTCGGCATCATACCACAGCACGTAGTGGTAATTGGTTTTGTATCCCTTATGCGTTGCGATAAATTCGGTCCCGACTTTTTCCGCGGTGAAGACATCCATGCACTCTTTCCCGAAATAATCATCCCCTATGTTGGCAGCCAGAGCACTTTTAAGTCCAAAACGCGAAGCTGAAACAGCCGCATTGGCGCTATTGCCTACCGCAGGCACCACAAATACGTCCTCGTATGGGATTTTGTCCCCAAATCTCATACAGATCGTGCAATTCGCTTTGTTGATATCGCAATGCACCTCGGCTTCTTTCAATTTAATGAAAGCATCGGTCACCGTATCCCCGATCGCAATAAAATCGTAGTCTCCTCGGAGAGAGAAACCCTCGGACGGGGTTTCTCTCTTCCGACGCTCGCTTCGCTCACTGCCTCCCTCTTCCAATGAAGCCGATGACAGCGGAGTAAATCCGCTATCATCGGCTGATTTTTTTGATATACTCATTTTCTTGCAATTACTTTTTTTACCGCGTCTTTGATGTGCGCCACTCCCATTCCATAGTGTTCTATCAGCTCCGCAGGAGTGCCCGACTGTCCAAACAAATTCTGTACCCCGATAAATTCCATGGGTACTGGGCATGACCGCGCCAAAAACTCAGCCACTGCACTACCCATGCCGCCTGCGACTTGATGCTCTTCAGCAGTAACAATCGCCTTTGCGTCTTTCGCCGCTTTTAAAAGCGTCTCTTCATCAAGCGGCTTGACAGAAGGATTGTTGATGACGCGGATCTTCACCCCCTCGCGCTCAAGCTCTGCGGCGGCAAGAATCGCGTTATGCACGAGCGGCCCGCACGCGATGATCACGGCATCCGGTTTTGCTCGCCCCGGCTCCGTCCAAAAAACCTGCGCGCGCCTGATCTCAAATGGCGTCGCATCCGTCGTAAACACGGGGGTTTTTTCGCGGGCATACCGGATATAGCAGGGGCCGTCTATCTTGGATACGGCGTGGGTGATCTTCGCGGCCTCATGCGCATCACAGGGGGAAAATACTTGCATATTGGCGATCGGACGAATGATCGCCATGTCCTCAATCGCCTGATGCGTCGCGCCGTCCGGTCCCACGGAAACCCCTGCATGAGCTCCGCATATCTTCACATTCGCCTCATTGTATGCTATCGTCGTCCTGATCTGCTCCCAGTTCCTGCCCGGACTAAACATCGCGTAGCTTGAGATATAGGGAATTTTGCCCATAAGAGCCATGCCTGCGGCCACAGACGCCAGATTCTGTTCCGCGACTCCCATCTCCACAAACCGCTCCGGATACTTTTTTACAAACGCCTCGGTACGCGTGGATTCTATGAGATCAGCGCAGAGCGCCACCACATTGGGGTTTTCATCCGCGGCCATAACCAACCCCTCGCCGTAGCCATTACGCGTCGGCGCCTGCTCAAGCGAGGCGAGATCTAAGATTTTTGGATCTAATTTTGCTTTTGGATTGAGGGGCATATAAGTAAAAAGCTATCGGATGAGTAATGTATGGAGAATCTCTCTAGAAAGTCTATCGGCATGTTTTATCTGTTCTTCTGTAAGGGGATGTCTGAAGGCAGACCTAAAACCGTATATAACACTGATATGGTCAAAATTAAGAAGCATTATCTTGCTTGTTAATTCTTGGTCATTTTGATAATACCCTGAAGCAGTATAGGTCTCGGCGCCCAGAACAACTGATTCTGCTATTTTGGTGTTTCCTATACCCAATCCACCGCCTCCGCAATCTTTGCATATGGATACAAATGCGTCGCCGGACTCAATCGTCATGTAAGATTCTTCCGGGGAAAAAGTGCTCACTTTCTTATGCCCCATCGCGCCTAACGAAAGATCATCAACCGTCAAGATCGCATCACGGGGGAAACGAATTTCAAATCCATATTTCTCATTGCGATAGGCTCTCCATGTTGCAGTATCCGGTTCCGGCGGCGACGGATTCTGCGGATCGTCTGTCTTTGCCGTTGACTCGGGATAAAAAATTTCACCACGAAATTCGCACGGCACAGGAGGTTGCCAAGGCCATTCAACAACTTTTCCGGCAAGAACCGCATGGACACATTCAGTGTACGAAACCGGCGGCCAAATAAGATATTTCCCCTGAAATTGTAGCCAATTAACACCAGGGATGTCTCCGGTTTTAAAGTAGTACAACCCTCCACCGATTACGGTAAGTGTGAGTATCATGCTCACAAAAATAATAGTTCTGACAATGCCGAACCCACAGGAAAATGGGGCACCTCTGGTTCCTTCATGGATGCGAAAGTCAATTTTCCCGGGATCAAGCGCTTTTGCGAGTAGCCAGAGATTTGCCGCCACTTCTAATTTTTTATCCGCCGACATGTTGCAAAAGATTTTATCCTGAATATTCTCTACGAGTTTTGCTTTGGGATTGAGGGGCATGTAAATGGAATCAAAGATTGCAGATCAGAAAATAAGACTACTCGATCCATGATAAGTTATTGTAGCTTATACCGAAACACTTCCATCCTCGCATATTTTGTGCAGTGACCGGATACAGTAAACCGATGCACATGCCACGACCACCAGAATTCATGTTTGCAGGAAATGTCGTCTGATAAGAATAGGCATGCGGTTTAGAAACAAAAATGGCAATCAAAAAACCCATCATCACAAGCACACCCACAGTAATCACTTTGACTTTTGTTCTATTCATGTTCGCTCTTTATCTTTCCTTGAAGCGACCGCAATTGCCTCAACGACTCCTGCGCTTCTCCGGGTTTGAATACTTTGGAGTGCCATAAATAATCAAACTCCATAAAGTCCACCCCCTTGCCCGGTATCGTGTGCGCGAGAATCAATACCGGCTTTTCATACACCGATTGCGCGGTCTCATACGCATCCGTTATCTCTTCAAAATTATGCCCGTTGATCTCAAGCACGTGCCAGTTAAATGCCTCATATTTGGCGCGCAGAGGCTCAAGCGGCATGATCGTCTCCGTCATGCCGTCTATCTGGATATTATTCCGGTCAATGAGCGCCGTGAGATTATCCAGTTTCAGTTTGCCCGCAAGCATGGCCGCCTCCCACGTCTGTCCGCACTCCTGCTCGCCGTCAGACATGAGGCAGTAGACATTCATTTTCTTTCCGTCCATACGCGCCGCAATCGCCATGCCGACCGCCTGCGAGAGACCGGAGCCGAGAGGCCCCGACGTCGTCTCCACGCCGGGAAGAGCCGTCCTATGGGGATGTCCTTGCAGGCGCGTACCGAATTGCCGAAGCGTTTTCAACTCCTCCACAGGAAAGTATCCCGCGCGCGCCATGGCCGCGTATCGCACCGGACAAATATGCCCGTTGGAAAGCACGAGCCGGTCGCGCTCGGGCCATTCGGGATTTTTCGGGTCCTGACGCAGAATATGGAAGTAAAGCGCCGTAAACACATCGGCCATGCCCAAAGGCCCGCCGATGTGTCCGGAGCCTGCACCCGCGACCATCTCAATCACATCCTGACGGATGCGATTTGCCATCTCCTCCAGAAATTTTATTTTTGATTCGTGGAGATGGGACATAACCTCATGAGGTTCTGCTGTTTATATTGCTCAAGAATATCTATACAAAACTAACTGTTTAAGTTTCTTAGGGCATTGATAGATTGCGCGATATCGGACGCTTCAAAAATCGCGGAGCCGGCGACGAGGATATTCGCTCCCGCGGCGCCTACATCCTGCGCGGTCTCCCGATTCACCCCTCCATCGGCTTCTATTATACACGAGGGGCATGCCTGCCGTATAGCGGCGATTTTCCCCAAGATAACGTCCCAATCGGGCTTCTGGCCCGATGCTCCGGGTGCCACACCAAGTGGCAAAAAAAGATCCGCGCGGCCAAACCACGGTTCAAATAGAGTCCATGGCGTATCAGGATTGACCGCAAGGCCGATCTCTATCCCCGCTTCGCGGCATTGATGGATAAGAGCTTCGGGATTTTTAGTTGCTTCCAGATGCACGATTACCCGGCGCACCGGCGGCACAAGCCATTGTGCGATCATTTTGTCCGGCTCGGCAATCATCAAGTGCACCTCAGCATTGAGCGACGTCTTCAAGCGCGCAAGATCAGCCGGCTCGCGCCACGTCGGATGGCTGGAAAACACGCCATCCGTCACATCAATATGGCACCACGAAACATACGGTTCCACTTTCACGATTTGTCTTTGCACTTCGGCAAATGTGGGTGCGTTGATTGAGGGAATAATTTCTAGCATACTTTTTAGCCTGCAATACTAGCAAAAAATGTTAGAATTCCAAAAATCAACTCCCCATAGAAAAGAGTCCTGCTCTTTACCAGAAAACCAACTGCCATACCCACGACAGGAATGGTGAGGAGAACCACGAGATCGAACCAAATACCGAAAGAAAATTTTCCAAGGAAAAAACGTAGCAAAAATAATTGCGCCACAAGCAAAATAAAAGCTACAAGAGGATTCTTGAGTTGCTGCTGGATATCTACAGATCGCATTGGTAAGTTATGCTATTTGAAATTCTTAACTTCTATTTCCGAGATCTCTTTCAATCGCCTTATGTGCCGATCTTCCCCGGAAAAAGGCGTCTCAAGCCACACGATCACGATTTTGGATGCTTGCGCTTCATCGGATTCATCGGATGCAAGCACCAACACATTGACGTCGTCGTCATTGCGTGATTTTTTCGCTTCATCCGTATCCCAACAAAGCGCCGCACGAATGCCGCGGAATTTGTTTGCCACGATATCCATCCCCTGTCCCGATCCGCAGAGAAAAATTCCTCTGTGCTCTTGAGTATTTTGGGCGATCTTTGCCGCCGCAGTGACTGCAAAATCCGTATAATCGTCCTCTGGGTCATACTCCAAAGCGCCGCAGTCCTCCGTTGCGATCCCCCGCTCCGCCAAAAATTTCTTGAGCGTCTCTTTAAGCGCAAATCCTCTATGGTCTGCGGCAAGGTATATCATATGAATATGATAAAGAATTATGAGTCATCAATCAAGAAAGATATTCTGCTTGAGATCGCTCCCAGGTCATAGCCCCTTTTTTTATTCATGATTCTTGCTTCGTGATTCTCGTTTACTCTATCTCCCTGCGCGCGTTGATCTTGATGTTTTGTACGATGCCGACGCCTATCAGAGACATCACGAGGGACGAGCCGCCGTACGAGACAAATGGCAAGGTGATGCCCGTAATCGGCATCACAGCCATATTCATGCCGATATGGATAAACGCCTGCGCGAAAAGAAGCGCTGAAAAGCCGAGCGTGTACAGCCGCGAGAAGTTATCGCGCGCACGCATGCCTATGCGCACGATCCGCCAGAGGACTGTAAAATAAAGTCCGAGCAAAATCAGCGTGCCGACATATCCCCATTCTTCCGCATATGCCGCAAAGACAAAATCGGTTTCGGGCTCCGGGAGAAAATGCAGGTGCGACTGCGACCCATACCCCAAGCCCTTGCCGAGCATCTGCCCCGAGCCCACGGCAATCATGGACTGGATCATCTGATACCCGGCCCCCTTCGGATCGCGATACGGGTCCAAAAAGGACGTGATGCGCGCTTTCTGATACGGCAGAAGTATGGCAAACCAGGCGATGCACGCCACTGCGACCCCTATCAGCAAGAGCGAGAAAAAATGCCGTACTTTCATCCCCGAGAAAAGCACGACCGCAATCCATACCGCAATCAGCACGATCGCAGATCCCAGATCGGGCTGTGCCAGTACGAGCAGAGTCGGCACCAATACATAGAGGCCCGATACGACGAGATGCCGTATGCGGTAAATCTCAATATGCCGCTTGGAAAAAAACTTTGCGAGCAGGATGACAAGCGCAAGTTTTGCAAGCTCCACGGGCTGGACGGCAACGCCCGCGAACTGAAACCACGCCTTGATCCCGCGCACCCGCACGCCGAGCAGGAGGATTGCCGCAAGCAAAATCACGCTTATCAGATAAAACAAAAAAACCGCGGCGCTTTGGGTGCGGAAAAGACGGAAGTCCACGAAACTTGCCGATACAAAAACGACGATACCGATCCCCGCCCATAAAAGCTGGCGCCAAAAAAAAGGAAACGCACTCACGCCCGACAGGCTGGAGAGCGACATCAGTCCGATCGCGACAAGCAAAAATACGGATAGGGTCAGTAGCCAATCATATTGCTTGCTATGCTCCACGAGCCCTCTCAAGAGATTCATACCGCTCTATTCGGGAATGAGAATCGTATGCGGCTCAAAGACATTCGCGCGCGGATACACCTCTAGCGTGCCTACGATACCCGGCAATACGGCAGGCCAGATGGACTTGATCGTCGCGCGCTCGCCCGCCCGAATCCTGCCTCCCGAGACTCTGTTTGCGCCGAGAAGATTCCCCTGCGGATCAAAAACCACGATTCCCGTCTCAATCGCCGCAAGATCCAAGCCGCTTGAATTAAGCACGCCCGCCTGCACGACACTCTGCTTGCGCGCATTTTCTTCAGTCACCATATGCTCGCGAGATTCTACGGTCAGGAGAGGAGAAGTGGCATTCGTCGCCTGCCATTCTATCCTGGTCACTTTGAAATCTATTCTCACGGGATCGCGCGATGTACGCAAGGCAGGCTCAATGATATACAGGCGCTCCTGCGGATAGATAAATGATACGCCTGTCTTGCGCGCGACTGCGCCGAATTTATCATAAAGGTTAAATTCATATTCTATTTCCGCCGATGCGAGAAACTCATTTTTGTTTTCCACGAGCGCTACCGCGTCGTACAGATTCGCGCCGGCGGGAGCGACCCGCGCCCAAAAGATCGCGAGCGCTCTCGGGTTTCGCAATTCGCACGACGCGCACGGGCCTCCGCAATCCGTATCCACTTCTCCCTGGTTTTTGCGGCCGTCCGTGCAGGTTGGCGCCGAAATCAGTCCCCGCCCGAACCAAAACACGATCCCTCCGGCGATAGCCAGGAGAATCCCCACGACGATGAGCTGTCTTTTCATCCTCCACGAGATCATATCCACATCGTATCATTTTTTCTTACAAAATCAAAAACCCCGCATGCAGGGCTTTCTAAGGCCGGCGAACCCTACTTTCCCAGGCGTTAATTTACACCAAGTATCATCGGGCCGGCGCACTTTCACTGCTCTGTTCGGAATGGGAAGAGGTGGGGCATGCGCCGGTGAATCACCGGCCGGAGAAAACCTTGCGTACGGGGTTTTCCGGCATTTTTCTGTAGTAGTATATGTGCTGGGTTGGGTAGATGAAAACAATCATTAGTACCGCTCGGCTGAAGCGCTTACGCGCCGTACACCTGCGGCCTATCAACCTC
>CAZYED010000019.1:0-6193 GCA_964646295.1 uncultured Candidatus Saccharibacteria bacterium
AAATGGAATTTTGAGATGGGTTCTATGGCTGTGTGGGTGTATGCCAGCACTGTGCTGATCGGGGCGTTTTTGCTTTTTTCCATCCAGCCGATTGCGGGAAAAGTGCTTTTGCCCCGTCTTGGCGGAAGCACCTCGGTATGGTCCGCGACACTCCTCTTTTTTATGGTCGCTCTGTTTGCGGGATACGCATATGCATATGTGCTGTGCAAGATGCGCAGTACGACGCAGATATTGATCCACGCGGCAGTTCTTTTGGGAGTGTGCGCACCCGCCGTGACAAATCTTTACGGAGGGCGGCTCCTGTTTCATCAGATGGCGTATGCGTCATCGGCGTCAGCGCCCTTTTCGTATATCTTTTTATTTCTGACTACCCAGATCGCAGTGCCATACATCGTGCTTTCCGCGACGAGCACTCTTTTGCAGGTATGGTTTGGCAGAGCGGCCGCAGGGCGCGCTCCGTATCGCCTCTATGCGTTTTCCAATGCCGGATCTCTTGCGGCGGTTGCGGCATATCCATTTGTGATTGAGCCATACCTGCCGCTATCTTTGCAGATGCGCGCGTGGTCCGTGATATTTCTGATCTATGGCGCCGGTATGCTGACCTGCATGGGATATGCGTTTGCGCGATCGGGGACGAGACCGGCACATCTACCGTCTTCTGCGCCTACTGCCACATCAGACGGAGATAGTACAAGGCCGCGGTTATGGAAGATGTTTTGCTGGGTCGGGCTTGCAGGCTTTGCGGCGTTCCAACTGATTACGACGACTGCGACAGTAACGCAGGGCATTGCCGCCGTGCCTTTTTTCTGGCTCATCCCTCTTTCGTTATACTTGCTTTCCTCTGTTCTTTGTTTTAGCGGGGAGTGGTGGTATAACAGGGTGCTTTGGGCATCACTGCTCTTTATCGGGTCATTTTTTTCAGTAGCGATATGGGCTCATATGCTGATATCCGCCCCTGTTTTATACGAGCTTGCGATCTATTCTTTTGCGCTTTTTTGTCTCTGTATGGTGTGCCACGGAGAACTTTACCGCATCCGTCCCGGTACGCGCTTCGTTTCCGGATTTTATCTTGCCGGCGCTTTTGGAGGAGCTTTCGGGGGCTTTGTCGGGAGTATCGCCTCACCTGTCGTTTTTACCCGCGGTCTCTATGAGTTTCCATTGGGACTGATGGTCGGAGGCGTTGCGGGCGGTTTATTCCTTCTGCATTCTATCCGCGATTTATTCTCTGCAAAAAAACTCCGCATATTGCGGTATGCGTCAGTCACCGCTTTGACCCTGCCGTTTATGGTGACCATGATCGTGACACCTCTGCATTTGACGGCTGAGACGACGCGGAATTTTTATGGAGTGCTGAAAATGGAAAAAGAAACGGATATGAAATCCGGGAAATCTCTTGTGGCGCTTTACAATGGCAGGATTCTGCATGGCAATCAGTTTTCGGATACCACCCTGCGCGGAGTACCCACGACTTATTATGGGCCGGAAAGCGGTGCGGGGCTTGCCTTGCGATTTCACCCCGCCAGAATCCGGCATAAGCCCTTGCGTGTGGGGGTGGTGGGGCTTGGAGCGGGTACGCTTGCCGCATACTGCCAAAAAGGAGATACATTCCGTTTTTATGAAATCAATCCGGCGGTGATTCGCGTGGCTCGTGAGTATTTCTCGTATCTGGAGGACTGTTCGGGCACGGTGAGTATCGTCACTGGAGATGCTCGTGTTGCACTTGAAGAGGAATTGCGGGCAGAGACGCCGAATCAATTTGACGTTTTGCTTATTGATGCATTTACTGATGATGCGATTCCCGTGCATCTTCTTACGCGGGAAGCGTTTGCGGTGTATCGGGCGCACATGGCAGAGTCGGCAATTATTGGCGTGCACATTTCCAACAATCATCTGGATCTCGCGCCTTTGGTGGCAGGACTCGCACGCGATGCGGGTTGGATTGCCGTACGGGTAGATTCGACTGGAATCCAAGACCAAGGAGGTACGCGCTCCCAATGGATGCTTCTTGCATCAGATGCTTCTGCTTTTCAGACGGCCGACTTTCGTTCGCATATCTCCCCCGCTCCATCGGATCAGCAGGCTGTTGGAGAGATATGGACTGATGATTATAGCAGTATATTTCAGGTATTACGCAACATATGGCCTTGGTAGTTGGTTTAAAAATCAAATCAGAAGTATCTGCAAAATATGCTGAATGATTTTTGGGAGAAAAAACCGAGACTGATTTTTGCGGTATACGGGATTGCATGCGCCGTGATGCTGGCAGTACTCATCTTGAGTTATGCTATCTTGCTCCCACACCACGGCAGGCGCGGCACAAAACACGTGGTGATAGCACCCGGCATGGGATCGCGCATGATCGGCGCGTTTTTGAAACAGGAGGGCGTCATCGGATCAAAATGGGCGTTTGTCACGTATGTATCTTTGCGCGGTGAGGCATCCGATCTCAAGCCCGGGGCGTATGAATTTCCCGACACCGCCGCAATCCCTGCAATCGCCCGCGATCTTGTGGCCGGCGAGTCGCGCGAACGCATCATTACGATCCCGGAAGGATGGAGCAACGCCGATATTGCCGAATATTTTGAACTGCAAGGCATTGCCGGGCGTGACGAGGCGATGAGTTTTATGAAATCTCCGCCCGATGATATCGTATCCCTGCTTGGGCCGTTCGGAGCTTCCCGCAAGTCTTCGGGCACCGAAGGGTATCTCTTCCCCGATACCTACAGGATTTTTCGTGATGCGGAGCTTGCCGATATCATCGGCAAAATGGTGAAAAATTTTGACGCGAAAGTAACGCAGGATCTGCGGGATGCGATCGCGGGGCAGGACAAAAGCATTTTTGAGATCATTACTATGGCGTCTCTGATAGAAAAAGAAGTGTCTAGCGAAGAAGATCGCGCGCTGGTATCGGGTATTTTATGGAAGCGGATATCTCTTGGTATGCCTTTGCAGGTGGATGCGACGATCGCATATGTGAAGCGACAAGCGACAGGAGACAAGAGACAGGATGTGCAAAAAATTTCTTTGGAAGATACTAAAATTGATTCGCCTTACAATACATACCGCTCTCGCGGTCTGCCGCGCGGGCCGATTGCAAATCCCGGGCTCTCTGCGATCCGTGCCGCAATATCCCCCCGATCTTCCCCGTATCTTTATTACCTTTCCACACCGGACGGACGCACGATATTTTCGCGGACTCTAGAAGATCATAATGCGGCCAAGGCGAAGTATCTGAAGTGAGCTACAATGTGAGCTTGACTTTTTTGGGGCAGTAGATTATATTAATCGCATATCCGAAGACAGTCGGCATCCACCAAAAGTGAGTAAGTCCGGCCGAGGAACTATCACTCCCCTAGTTAGGGTCGTATTTCCAAGGCCGTAATACGGCTTTTAATTTTGTAAAACGTGAAACACAGAGAGTATGCTCAATAAATCCCAAAAAGCGAAGATCGTAGAGGATATTGCAGAGAAGTTCCGGCGGCAGAAGATCGCGATCTTTACGGACTTTCAGGGTGTGTCCGTTACCAAATCCTCTCTTTTGCGGCGTCTCTTACGCAAGGAGAATGCGGAGTATAAGGTAGCACGCAAGACACTCTTTGATCGGGCCCTCGGAGAGGGGCAAACAGGCCTTTCTACGAAGAAAATGAAGGGAGAGATCGGGGTGACGTTTGGCTACGGAGATCAGGTCGCTCCGGCCAAAGTATTGGTCAAGTTCAGCAAGGAGGCGGAGACCTTTAAGATATTGGGGGCTTTGCTTGAAGGACGCGCATTGTCCGATAAGGAAGTGCTCGCTCTGGCGCGTCTTCCTTCACGCGAAATCCTTCTTGCTCAAGTAGTCGGAGCCATGTCCGCTCCCCTGCGTGGGCTTGCAGGAGCTTTGCAGGGCAATATCAGAAACCTTGCGTATGCGCTAGCTCAAGTTCGGGACAAAAAATAGTCGGTATTATATATTTATTAAGTTTCACGTAAAACATATGGATAAGGATAAGATGATTGACGCGATCGCGAATATGACGGTTTTGGAGCTTTCAGAGCTCGTCAAAGCGATTGAGGAGAAATTTGGAGTATCGGCGGCTATGCCGATGATGGTAGGTGCGGTTCCCGGAGCCGGCGGCGGGGACGAAGGGGGTAAGGCAGAAGAGAAGACCAGTTTCACCGTAGAGCTGACTGACGCGGGTGCACAGAAGATCCAGGTGATCAAAGCTCTTCGCGAAATAACAAGCCTGGGCCTGAAAGAAGCAAAGGATCTGGCTGATGCGGCACCCAAGCCTGTAAAAGAGGGCGTAGCAAAGGAAGAGGCGGAAGAAATGAAGAAGAAGCTTGAGGCCGCAGGAGCGAAAGTAACGATAAAGTAGCGACAAGAGACAGGTGAAAAGCGACAGGTCGTACCCTGTCTCTTGTCTCTTGTTGCATGTCACTTGTAAAACGTGGAACAGCTTCTTGAACGGCTTTTTGAGTCTGTCCCGAAAGCGAGGATACTCCGCATGTTTATGCGGAACCCCGAGGAAAGATTTCAGCTTGAAGAGATTGCCTCTAAAAGCCAAGTAAAAAAATATACCGTTCGTACCGAACTGAAAAAGCTTCTCACTATAGGCCTTATTCGGCAATCCAAAATTCGTATAGAGATTCCGCAGAAAAAGGGCAAAAAAGCGCGTACCAGGGAGGTTGTGGTATATGGCGTAGACCAAGCCTTTCCCCTCTTTCCTTCTTTGCGTGATTTGGTCGGGAAAGCATCTGTAACTTCGCGTATGAAACTCTCGCGGCAGATGAAGTCTCTCGGCAAGGTGAAACTTGCCGTAATATCCGGTATATTCTTGAGCCTTGAGAATTCCCGTACAGACCTTCTGATCGTCGCCGACGGGCTTCAGAAGTCAAAATTGAACCGTTTTTTGGCCGATCTTGAATCGGAGCTTGGCAAGCCGATACAGCATACAATCATGGAAACAGATGAATTTCAGTATCGGATGGATATGTATGACAGATTCCTAAGGGATATCCTTGAATACCCACATGAGAAGGTCATCAATAAGTTCAATTTTTAGCTTCAAAATCGTCCCGATATATCGGGACGATTTTGATTTCTCATTCAATATCGGATACAATACCTTTGATTCGGGGCGACTAGCTCAATGGGCTCGCGCCAACTGCTTGGCGCGAGCGGGCGATTTAGGCGAAGCTCCTGCGGAGTCGTTGAAAATCGCCCGGGGTTTCGCCGAGGGGGCGAAACAGCGTTTGCTTCATTCACCCCGTTAGAAATAACGCACCCTTAGCTCAATGGTAGAGCGTTGCATTCACATTGCAAAGGCTGTTGGTTCGATCCCAACAGGGTGCATGGACAATTTCTAACGGGGCAAGCATTGCAAAGGCTGAAGGTTCGATCCCTTCGTCGCCCACTGTAGATATTTGCATCATGGAGAATGTTTTACGTGGAACAAAGTATGAAGATGTTTTACATGAAACAATGATGGCGTTACACTAAAAACATGCCATCCAAAAAGCGTGAATTTGGCGATATAGGAGAAAAAATTGCCGGGGACTATTTAACCAAGAAAGGTTATACTGTAATTGAAAGGAATTATCTGAAGCCATGGGGAGAGATTGATATCGTCGCAAAGAAGAATGGGATGCTCATATTCTGTGAAGTAAAGACAAGAGATGCAAAACATGTGGAACACTACCTTGCTGAAGCGAGCGTCAATCACTCAAAAATCAAGAAGTTGCAAAAGATATGCGAGACATATCTTACTGAAAAGCATTATCCGATAGAGCAAAATTGGCAGATTGACGTGCTTGCAGTCGCGATCAACCAAGAGAGCAATAAAGCGAGAGTGAGGCACTTTGAAAACGCAATTTGGGAAAAGGTTTATTAAGTGATGTTTCATGTGCTACGTTTCATTATTGTTTCATAGATATTAGATCAGGAATAATCTTGGACTCAGAATGTTTGATTTAAGTGCTTTCCACTTGCCACATAGCATGGGGGATAGTAAGATTGAGGCATGGATTATACCTTGCGACAGATTATTGGGGCTACCTTATGGTGGACAGAAGGATCAAAGGCTTATAAAGATAAACGTTGGGGAAATACATGGCACTACACCGTTGATTTGACGAATACCAACGTGGATATAATAAAACTCTTTTTAGAGTTCCTCCGCAAAGATATAGGCGTTGATGAGCAAAGATTGAAATT
>CAZYED010000019.1:6203-13518 GCA_964646295.1 uncultured Candidatus Saccharibacteria bacterium
ACAGATACATGAGGGCGATGATCAGGTCAAATTGGAGGCATACTGGTCAAGAGTGACCAGTATCCCCTTAGAGCGCTTTACAAAGACAACCATTAGACCAAAAGGGAAAAAGGTAGGCAAAAATATGGGCACATGCAAGATAAGGTATAGTGACAAACATACTTATATGAAAATTCATTTTCTCTTGCATAAGATACTGGAGTCGCATAGTGTGATAGAGGAAAACGGGGTATAGTGTAATGGTAGCACGAGTCCTTTGGGAGGATTTAGTCCCAGTTCAAATCTGGGTACCCCGAAACTCAAGAAAAATAGTGCGGGATTAGTATAGTGGCAGTACGGCTCTCTTCCAAGGAGCAGGCGCCAGTTCGATTCTGGTATCCCGCTTGGTACAATTCAAAAGGACATCCTATCGGACGTCCTTTTGAATTGGGCATCGTCTTTTTGGTGTTATTTTACAGCTTCCTTGAGGGCTTTTCCTGCGCGGAATTTTGGCGTGGTGGTGGCCGGTACATGGATTTTTTCTCCCGTGCGCGGATTGACTCCCATGCGCGCGCTTCGTTTCTTGGTTACAAACGTGCCGAAGCCCGCGATGCTGACCTCGTCTCCTTTGGAGAGTGCAGTCATAATCGTGTCAAAGACAGTCTCAACGGCATCATCCGCCATCTTTTTCGTGCCTCCGAGTTTAGCGTTTACCGCCTCTGCGAGTCCTGATTTATTCATAAAAGCTTGGTTAATAGATAGTTAAAAAATTCGTTACATACGGTTATTGCGGACGTTTTAAGCCTTTTTAGTATAGTGGAAGAGGTCTTTTGTGTGAATGCCGGTTATCCACAAGCTCCATACCGCCCCACCATTTTTGATTCTCCTGTGCATAAGTGGGATATTGTTGATGGGTGAAAAAATGTATACTGGCTATATATTGAGGGGGATATATTTTTATGGATGACAATATTCCATCTTTATCCAAGCCCGTGTTTGTTTCGCGGCGCGATAGATTCTACTATATCGCGGCTTTTGCGCTTCTTGTGGCAATACTTGGAGGGACTATTTGGTATACTGATCGGAATAAGCCGGTAAACGGACCGGATTATCTCAAGACCATAGGCAGTGTTCAAGAAAAAGCGCCCGCCGATATTGTAAAACAGATTCTCAATCGCGATCATATCGTCGGTATGGTAAAAGAAGTTTCGGCGGACAGCATCCGCATTGGGGTAACTGCGCCGGTTGGCGATATTGAAATCTTCGGGGTAATAACCCCGACAACGAAATTTTACCAGGACGGAGAAAAAACCGCGTCCGAGAGAACCAAAATAAGCGCTACAGACGTGACACCCGGCTCGTTTGTCAGAGTCGTAACAAACGAAAGCATTGGCAATCGCACGCGCGTTGACGTCGTGGAAATCATCAAACTCCCATGAAATCAAGAAAGTTCACCACAGTATCAGCCGCTTTCGCCTTTTGTCTCTTGTCCCTTTTCGGGTCGCCTTTTGTCGCATCGGCGAGCGAAAACGTCTTGCCTTTTGATAACTTAGGCAGTTTTTTTAAGACGAGGGAAGATTTAAGAGACGTATCTTCCGCATGCAACCAGAATCTTGGCGGCACCGGGTGGTTTATGGAGGGCGTGATCCGGCCTACCGACACGCTGTATCTGCATTTTTGCTCGCACGTCAGAACGCAATCATACGAACCCGGCCCGACGTCGCTTACGTTCATGGATAATTATGCTATGGCGTACGGCGATCTGGACACAATCTGTTCGGGAGGCGGCTGGGTGGTCAGCAGTCCCGTGGGTAGTAATCCGAATACACGGGTACGATTTTGCACTCACTACGGAGCGCTTTCGTATGGGCCGGGAACAAGTCTCACGGTCGTTGATAATGCTTCGGTACTGTTTAATGCGAGTGCTTCTTCTTGCGAAAGCGTGTTGGGCGCGGGGTGGAGCTCATACGCGTATTCAAGCAATTTTGCGGTGAACTGGTGTAAACATACCACAGTAGTCAGTGTTCCTGCGCCAACGCCTTCTCCGCCTCCGCCGTCTCCAACCAATACTCCGCCTATGGTAAATGCCGGGTCAGATAAAACAGTTAACGAAGGCGCGCAAGTTGCCATCCATGCGACCGCGTCTGATTCCGACGGCTCCATTACTTCCTATAGATGGACATGTACCGGCGGCGCATTGAGTCCCGACAATACGCTTGACGTGGCATATACCGCTCCAGACGGCGCAAGTTTGTACCCGACGTATTTTTGTACACTTACCGTCACCGACAACGGCGGCGCAAGCGCATCTGACAGCGTGAGTATTACGGTCAATGATATACCCCCGCCTGTTGTCTCCTGCTCCGGGTCTCCTGCTTCGGTGAATGTAAATGATACGGTAACATGGTCAGCATCCGCATCAGGCGGCAGCGGCTCGTATGCGTACGCATGGGCTGATACGGACGGCGCAACTGCATTAACCGGCGCAACTGCATCATGGACAAAGACATACGGGACAGCAGGCACCAAAGGCGCATCCGTAGCAGTAGTAGACACCAACAACAGAACTGCGAGCGCTGACTGCGGGAGCGTTGAAGTGTCGTCACCTTATAGTACGCCATACAGCACTCCTTACAGTACGCCTTACGGCACTCCTTACGGATACCCGACGCCTTATGGCACTCCTTATAGTACGCCATATGGTACCCCGTACGGATATCCAACGCCCTATGCATACCCAACTCCTTACGGATACCCGACGCCTTATGGAACGCCATATGGTACCCCGTACGGCACGCCTGCCGGGTCAGTATCACTTTCAGCCACGCAAAACTGTCCCGCGAAAACCGATACGCTCACATGGAGTCCTGCAAATACCTACACGCTTTTTGATTGTGTTGACTCCGGTTCCGGTTGTACAGTTGGCATACACCAACAAGTAAGCGGAGGGTCTTATGTTCAAGATATAACAGGTTTTCCGACCAAGGCATATAAAGCGCAACTATATACTCGGGATAGTCCTTATAGTGCCGTTTCAAATGTTGTTACTGTTCCGGGATGCTCTGTCTATGCAACACCCTATAGTACGCCATATGGTACCCCGTACGGATATCCAACGCCCTATGCATACCCAACTCCTTACGGATACCCGACGCCCTACGGATACCCATACCCGTATCCGACTCCTGTATCTGCGGCGACGCTGTCTGCAGTACCGAGTTCACGGGAAAGAAACGCGGGGTCTTTTACCGTGTCATGGACCATTACCGGAGGGAGCGCAAATACAACTGATTGGATCGGTATGTTTAAAATTGGCGCTCCAAACACAGACTATGAAGACAATTGGTTCTATAACTCGGCAAGGTTGAACAGTGGATCACGAGAGGTAAGCTCTGACTTTCCGGTCGGCTCATATGAGTTTCGGTACCTTCCCAATGATGGCTATGTTGATGTTGCGCGGAGCAATCAGGTCCAAATCACAGCGCCCTACCCCACTCCATACGACACTCCGTATGATACCCCCTATGGCACTCCGTACGGATACCCGACGCCATATGCATACCCGACTCCCACATCACAACCTACCTTCAAAGAGATTCCTCCATTATAAAATCTTCCTTATTGGATTAATTTATAACTCATACTCTATGTCTCGTAACCAAAGCTTTCTCCTCATTGTGATAATTGCCGCGGGCGCGCTTGTGTTTCTGACCTCAAGCTCGGATATCCTGCGGACGATCGGCCTTACATCTCCCGGGATTAAGCTCTCTCCGACGCCTTCCGGTGAATCTCTTGCAGGGATCAAAGCGGACGCCAATATCACTCTGCGCAATATGCAAGGTAGTGCGGCAGTCGGCTCGGGAAGCAGGAAGCTTGCCGACGATGTCTACAGGATCGGGGTACGCGTGGAAAAACTTATGGCGCCGACTCCGGGCAAGCAATACCGCGCATGGCTTGTCCGGGATGCGGGAGTGTATGACGGCGCACTGCCGCTCGGCACGCTTCAGCTGGCGCAAGACGGAGCAAACAAAGGAAACTATCTGCTTGGCGCTGAAGTAAAAGGAGATGTCCGGATGTATAAAGGGATGATTGTTACCTTGCAGTCGGCGGGCGATCAGCAGGCTAGTAATATTATCCTTGAAGGCGTCTTTAAATAGTCCGGCGCGCGCTCCATGCACTATCAGAAAAGTATCACCCATGTAGCACTTATCACTATGATCGTGATAAGTGCTACAGGTATATGGGGATGGATTCGCTCGTATGTCGAGTCTCATACCTTGCGGGAAGATACTGATTCTTTCGTCCGTTCTCGCATGAACGAATGCTTTGCCAGCGGCGGCCGCAATAATTGTTATCGCGATATCGCCAAAGAACTGCTTGAGCGGCTCTCTCCGAAAGAAATCTTGGCGTCGTTTGAGGCGCAGGAGTCAACTCCTGCGATCTTCTCGCGATGCCATGAAGTGACGCATTATGTCGGCCGCGCGGCGTATGCCGAGGCGCAAAGCGTCCCGCTCGCATATGAGCAATGCACTTCCGCATGTCACGGCGGCTGTTATCACGGCGTGATTGAGGAGTATCTTAAGGAAAAAAACGTCTCTCTTGCAGAGGTAGACGACACGGCAGTGGCCCGCGAGATTTACGGCGTATGCGGGAGCGAGAGCGATCATAAGATACCGCGGACGTATTGGGAATGCTTTCACGGCATCGGCCACGCGCTGATGTTTGTCACAAACTCCGATCTCTTGCGATCGTTGCACCTCTGCGATACGCTATCGGGGCAAGGACAGATTGAGGCGTGCTGGAGCGGCGTATTCATGGAGAATTCTTCCAGCTCCACAAATCCGGATCATCCCTCCGAATATATTGATGCCGATGATCCTATGTATCCCTGCACGATCCTTGAGCAAAAGTATTTGAAACTGTGCTACCAGTACCAGAGCTCATATTTTGCCGAAATTACTCATTGGCAGTGGGTGAGTACAATTGAACTTTGCCGCCAGGTTCCGGTGACATACCGCGAGGGATGCTTTCATATCATCGGTACCAATCAAGTAGGATATACTCAAGATAACGACAAAAGAAAACAGACATGTGATTTGATCGCGGAGCCCCATTTTCGGAAGGCATGTGTAAGCGGGATTATAAGCTCCCTTGGCGGAAGATACGTCGGACAGCCGGATCATATGCGGACATTTTGCGCTTTGGTCAATACGGAGGACAGGGAAGCCTGTTATCGGCAGATGGGGGCCGCCTTGCATAGCTGGGGGGATGATCTTGAAACGCGTAAAGAAATCTGCGATCAAATTGCCGATCCTGCGGGTGTCGGCTGGTGTCTTGCCGATGCAAGCAGTAAACCCGAGTCATTTGTAAAATAATGGGTATGAGCCGAAAAACGCGCATCAATCGCTTTTTCATAACCCGCCCTCCCGCGGCACTGGCGGTACTGCTTTTCGTCAGCGGGTCTTTTTTTGCGCTCAAAGCGCTATCGGGTGTTGACAATGACATACGGGAAATTGCGATCACCGAGAATGGATTCGTACCGGACAGCATCATGATCGCGCAAGGCGAGCGCATCCGCTTTGTAAATAAAAGCGATATGCCAAGCTGGCCCGCGTCCAACCCGCATCCCACGCATGAATTTTTAGGCGGATTTGATCCTCTGCGGGAGTTGCGCCCCGGCGATTCATGGGAATTTACATTTGTCGTGCCGGGAGAGTGGACGTATCACGACCATCTCCTCCCTCACCGCCGCGGATCAATCACGGTAAGGGGGCAAAGCCTTACCGAAAAACTGCGTTCGTTGTTTTTATTCAATCCTCGCGGAAGTACTGCGCCTGCGGAACAGTCAGATGCTCCCCCTCCGGAGCTTGCCCGGCTCCTGACAGAAAAGGACAGGGCAATACAGGCCAAAATCGTACGCGCTATGGCGGAAAAATACGGCCCGTCCCGGACACTTGACTATATGGCGCGATCCGGACTCCCCTTTACCGGAGAGACTCATCTGCTCGTGCATGAAATCGGCGATGTCGCATATGAGCGCTATGGAGAAGAAGCCTTGCGCTACTGCAACGAGTCGTTTTTGAGCGCATGTTATCACGGCGTGATCTTAAATATGCTCGCGGAGCGCGGCATAGAGGGAGTCGCAAAGACTATCGCGAATTGCAAAGAGGCGGGCATCCACGTATTTACGCAGTGCTCTCATGCGGCAGGGCACGGGTTTCTGGCATCGGAGGATTATCGCATACTGTCAGCGCTACCCCTGTGCGACCGGCTCGGAGCGATTGATCCGGCGATCCCTGTCTTTAATTGCTACGACGGAGTATTTATGGAAAATATCTTCGGCGTCCATGACGGGAAGCCCTCGCCGAATCGCATGGTAAGGCCGGACGATCCGTATTACCCCTGCAATGCGGTCCCGGAAAAGTACCGCGGCGGGTGCTGGTCAAACCAGGCGACGCTCATGGTAGAACTCTTTCGGGGAGACTTGCGCAAAGTCGCTCAACACTGCGATGGAGTCAAAAACAGCGAGTATCAGAGGATTTGTTACGATAATTTTGCGCGTCAGATCCATCCCGTGACCGAAGGCAAGACGGATCGCGCCGTTGAGCTTTGCGACAACGCGACCGGCGCGTGGAAGACGACATGCCTCATTACGCTGATCAATGCCGCCTTTTCCGTAGGAGACAGAAGGGACATGCCCTATGAAATCTGCAACTACTTAGGCGCGCAAAAATCAGGATCAGCGGATTTGTGCTACCAAAATCTTTTCGGCGTGATCGGCTCTTACGCGGCAGACGACTACGGGCGAAAAGAGTTTTGCTCATTTGTCAGGGAAGGCGAGCGGCAGACAGAATGCCTCCGGCATTTTCAGCTTTCCGGCGACGGCAGTGCTTCGCGATCTCTTTTTGGGGGAGTCGCGGGTGCTACGGGTATCGCGTCTGGCGCGGACATCAGCAAGTTCAAAGAGACGCTTGAACGGAAAGGAGCGCGGGAAGCATATGCCTATTTAAAAGAGCAGTGGGCCGCAAATCAGGTGGCGGCTCACGATCTTGCGCATATGGTAGGCCGTTTTGCCGCCGAGGAACTGGGTACGCAAGGGTTTGCCGTATGCGACGAGTACTTCTCTTTTGGTTGTTATCATGGGCTTCTGGAAGAGTTGATCAGGCAAAAAGGAGCCGCCGTCATCCAAGACGCGCGGGACATCTGCAACACGCTCTCTCCCCAAGGCAGAGTCGCCTCCTGCATTCATGGCATCGGCCACGGGATACTGGCGTGGAAAGGCTCAAAGATTCTCCCTGCGCTGGATGTCTGCGCGGAATTCTCACCGCAGGAGAAG
>CAZYED010000020.1:0-12089 GCA_964646295.1 uncultured Candidatus Saccharibacteria bacterium
TGATAGAATCATCGTTCTTTGAGGAGATACGAGATGATGAAGAACGTACTGCCTACCTCCGTTCGCTACGCGGCAGCCTACAAAGGGTACCTGGGGAAGCAGGAGATCCGCGATCTGCTTCTGCCCGATGTGCGAATGCTGGATGAAGCGGCATACCTCATCACAGAAGCGTGGGATGCATACTGTAATCACGCTTCTCCTGTTCTCAACAGCCAGTACGGCTTTCTCAATGCCTTGGTTTCGTCGGCATTACGATCAGATGACGAGGTATGGGGATGTTTGAAGATGGCCGCCGCTAATCTACCAGACGATGTGCGGGTGCCAGCAACTCCTCTCATTGAGATGAGTTGGTACGGATTCAAACTACGAGCGGCATATGAGGAGTGCTTCGTGCATTGTTTAACAGAGGGTGCTGTACCGACCCTCGTAGGGTACCCATGCGCGGTGGGCATGATTCCACTCGTCCGGTATCAAGACCCCTTCTATCTCATGTTGCCTGATTGGGTTGGGCAGGACGAATGTTGGGGCTATGATTTTAATCCCGCCATAGAATATCGCATGAACGTGGCGGCGACACGGCCGTATGTAGATCTCCTCTCGCCTGACCGCATTGTGGAAAAGCTCTCGCTCATATACTTCCCCGACAAAACAGGTATCAGTGAAGTTGAGCGCGCCCGGACATATTTGGAGCAATGTGGGCACGGCGAAATTACCTGTATGCCGGTCTTCGGATAGAAGACGAGGGGGAATAATGGCGGTTTGGGGTGTGTTGATGCTTGCGGGGCTGGTATTGCTTCTGTTGGTTGTGAGCGGATCAATTCTTTTTCCGCCGAGTATCGGCGAGAATGACGGCAGATGCGGCGGAGATGCGCCTGCTCCCAAGACGCGCGCATCCCTCATCCGCTCGGTGTGGATTGACTAGGAGCGGATTTTGTATGTGAGCTAAAGGCCTTTGAAAAAAGGCCTTTTTCATTTATTGTGGCAGTATGATCAGTTTTCTTGAAGGGACGGTGCTGTTTGCGGGAGAAAAGTTTGCCATCATCGGCATCGGCGGCATCGGATATAAAGTATTCGCGGGACCGGATACTCTTGCGCGTATGCCTGCAAAGGGTACTACGGCAAAACTCTGGACGCACCAGCATGTGCGGGAAGACGCGCTTGATCTCTATGGATTTTTACACTATCCGGAGCTTGAGCTTTTTGAAATGCTGATCGCAATTTCCGGCATCGGCCCCAAAGGCGCTATCGGGATACTCGGCATCGCACCCGTGGATACGCTCAAAAAAGCGATTGCCGCCGGCGATACGTCGTATCTGACGCGCGTCTCGGGTATCGGCAAAAAGATCGCGGAGAAAGTGGTGCTTGAATTGAAAGACAAAATGGCGGGGCGCGGCGTCATGGTGGACGCGCCGGAATTGCAGGCCGAAGCCGATTCTCTTGACGCGCTTGTAGCCCTCGGCTACTCGCAAAGAGAAGCCCGCGACGCGCTTGCGGCAGTGCCTGCTGAAATTCAGGGCATTGAAAAGCGGGTGGGCGAGGCGCTGAAACGGATGGGAAAAGCGAAATGATAGCAGCGCAGTCTTTTTTGCAGTCTCCGGAGTGGGAAGGTTTTGAGCGCTCGCTTGGGCGTGATACGTGGCGCATCGCAGATACGCTTGTCATCAAGCGCGATTTGCCGCTTGGTTTGAATTATTTGTACTGCCCAAGACCGGACTTCGGAATCAGGAATCAGGAATTAGGAATCAGGGTATTGGATGGAATAAAGAAAATCGCGGCACAGGAGCGAAGCATTTTTCTGAAAATTGATCCGCTCATATCCCTACCACCTACCACCTACCACCTACAACCTTCTCTATCCATCCAGCCGCGCGAGACGCTTATTCTAGATATCGCAGGCAGGCCGGAAAGCGGGATGCTCGCCGCGATGCATGAGAAGACGCGGTATAATATCCGGCTTGCCGAGCGGAAAGGGGTTACAGTAAAAAATTTTCAATTTTCAATTTTCAATTTTCAATCGGAACAGTTTGAAGTATTTTGGAAGTTGATACAGGAGACTGCGGCGCGGGATGGATTTCGTACTCACCCGCGCGAGTACTATAAAAAATTGCTTGGGACTCGTTCCGAAATGTTTTCCAACGAATTATTTATTGCCGAATACCAAGGTAAGGCGCTTGCCGCGGCCTTGATCAATTTCTACGGGAATACGGCGACATATCTGCATGGAGCGTCATCGGGTCAGCACCGCGAAGTCATGGCGCCGCATCTTCTGCACTGGCGGATCATACAGGAGGCCTTGCGCCGCGGGTACGGGCATTACGACTGGTGGGGGATTGATGAGCGGCGGTGGAGCGGTGTGACGCGTTTCAAGCGCGGATTCGGAGGCCGCCAAGTCGCCCATCCCCCGTCCGTGAATATCGCGTACCGGCGGGTATGGTATACTTTTTATGCGGCGGCAAAAAGAGGCAAAGTTTAATCCGCCTGCGATACGCCACATCCATGGAGCAAACTTTACGAAAAGCAAAACAATTTATCCCACGGACGCTTTTTTCGCGGCTGGAGTGGCCGTACCATTTTCTGCTTGCCCTACTTGCCGCACTCTGGTACCGCTTCCCGTCGCGGCATCTTACGGTGATCGGCGTTACCGGCACCAAAGGCAAGACGACCGTCACGCATCTGGCGCATGAGATCATGCAAGCTTCGGGCGCCAAGACCGCATCGCTCTCGTCCGTGCGATTCAAGATCGGCGACCGCGAAGAAGCGAATCTTTCCAAGATGACGATGCCGGGGAGATTTTTTGTGCAAAGATTTCTGCGTCGCGCCGTGCGCGAGAAGTGCGCGTATGCGGTGATTGAAGTGACATCGCAGGGCATCGCGCAATCGCGGCATCGCTTTATCCGGTTTCAGGCGGCGGTCATGACCAATATGGCGCCCGAGCACATAGAATCGCACGGAAGCTTTGAGCGGTATGTGCGCGCCAAACTTGATCTTTTTTGGCGGCTTGGCGCTCGCGCGGCCGCAGTGATCAACCGCGATGATCCGCAAGGCAGGCGGTTTGCGGCGGCAACCCGCGCGCACCGCGTATGGTACGACAAAGACACGATTGAGCTTGACGGCAAGGTCTGGAAAGTCGTCCATGCCAATGCCGGCCCCGACGGGATCGCGTTTAACATCAACGGCAAGACATTTACATCGCCTCTGTCGGGCGCATTTAACCTGTATAATATTCTTGCCGCGGTCGCGACAGGACTTTCCCAGCATGTAGAGCTTAATAAGATCGCCACGGCAATCGCGCATGTCGCGGGCGTGCCGGGACGCATGGAGATGCTACAGCGCGAGCCGTTTCGCGTCGTGGTGGACTACGCGCATACGCCCGAATCCCTACGGAGCGTTTATGAGACTCTGCGTCTACCCGATGCGCGCATGATATGCGTGCTGGGAGCCGCGGGCGGCGGGCGCGACACATGGAAGCGTCCGGAGTTTGGCAAGATTGCCGCGGAATTTTGCACGGAGACTATCATCACCAACGAAGACCCGTATGACGAAGACCCCGCCGCCATTATGGACGAGATTGAAAAAGGATTTTTGGATGTCAGGCCCGCCGGCGTCGCGACGCCGGCGCCCAAAAAGATCCTTGACCGGCGGGACGCCATACGTACCGCATTGCGAAGCGCGGGCGCGGGCGATATAGTGGTGATCACGGGCAAAGGCTCCGAATTGTGGCTCATGGGACCCAATGGCTCCAAAACGCCGTGGGACGACCGCGCGGTTGTCCGCGAAGAATTGCAAAATCTGAAGACACAATGAAAATTTCTAAAACAAATATCGCGCAAGCGCGCGGATTTGAAATGATTACGGACACTCCCGATGTGCGCATGCGCATACGGGGGCGTACCATGGAGGAACTTTTTCGCAATGCCCTGCACGGTGTCGCGTCATACATGTCTCCGGGTCCGATCAAGACGCGCGGAGGGCGGATCGCGGAGGCGATCATGGTGCGGGCGGTTGACATCAATTCGCTTTTGGTGACTTTTCTTTCCGAGGCGCTTGCCCGTGCGGAGGGGCGCGATGCTCTGTTTACGACCGCGACGTTTCGCGCGTTTGGCGAGGACTTTTTGGAAGCGGAGCTTGCGGGTATCGCCATGGACGACCGTATGCGTGACGTGCGCGCGATTTCATATCAGGATGTGGATATCAAAAAGAGCCCGGAGACCGGATTTTTTGAGACCGACCTTATTTTAGAATTGTAGAATGGCCTCTTGATGAATACCATTGATCTGCAGATACAATCCACTGCGTCGGACGGCAAGCACACGCCCCGCGAGATTGCGGCTATGGCGCGGGATCTCAAGCTTTCCGCCATTGCGCTGACGGATCATGATACGGTTGAAGGCGTCCATGAAATCCTCTCGGTTGAAAAAGAATACGGCATACGCGTGATCCCCGGCATTGAGATATCCATTGAGGAGTACGGCCTGCATCTGCTCGGCTACGGCATTGATTATAAAAATGAGGAGCTCCGCGCGAGCCTCGCCCGCGCCGCGGAAGACCGGATCGGCGGCGCGAAGCAGATGGTGGAAAATCTCAAGAACGCAGGTTTCAAGATTGAATGGGAAGACGTCATGCGCGAGGCTACGGGCGCCGTCATCGCGCGTCCTCATATCGCGCGCGCGATTCTTGCGCGTCCGGAAAACAAAGAGAAGCTCGCTGGCATCGCGACCGTACACGATTTTATTGAAGCGCATCTTTCCAATGAGAGCCCGCACTATGTGCGCCGCGCGCGCATCGGCGCGCGCCACGCTATAGCGCTCATGCACCGCGCGGGCGGAGTCGCCGTGTGGTCGCATCCCGCGATTCACTTCCGCGATAACGCGGACAATCTTGAGACGTTTTTGCGGCAGTTGAAAGAATGGGACATTGACGGGATAGAAGTGTTTAACCCGTCGCATACGGAGGACGACGTAGAGCTTCTGCAGGGCCTTGCGTCAAAGTACCGCCTGCTTCGCACCGCAGGATCCGACTTTCACGAAAAAGGAGAGCACGTCGCAGATCCCGTCTCCGGACTGCATTCCGCACGCACGCTGGCGGATTTTGAGACGTACGGGTTTGCCATAGATGACATTATGCCGCGCCTAGATGAAGCTATGGCACGGCGCAGGAAGGATATGGAGACTGCCTCGACTCCTCCCGCGAATTGACAGCGTAGCACTCCTACCATAGGGTAGAGAGACTATTACAAAACTCCCTCTCCTGCTACAATCACGGAAATGAAGCTCTGGCTTCGTCAGTCCTCCTTGACGTATATTGGTCATATACGCCTGCGTCGTCCTTCCTCGCCATAGCCTCATTTCCATGATTTCGCAACGAAGAAGAGTTTTGTAATAGTCTCATAATATGCAACAGCAAAGACGTTCTCCATCCGTACGGAAATTTCTGCGGCGCGAAAAGGCGCGCATCAGGCGCGAAGTTCCCGACCAAAAGGAAGCGGAATCAAAAATTCGCGAGATCAGCGCCTCCCTTCACGCGGCGTAACCTTTTCGTATGAACAGGATGCGAGTCATGATCGTCGCGGCGATTGGGATTCTCGGCTTTTCGCTCGGAGTGATCTTCGGACTTCCGGTGCGGGAAGGGAATTTTGCGACAGTGAAGATCGGCGGCGTCTCGCTTGCCGCAGAAGTCGTATCCGACCGCGCGTCTATGGCGCGCGGGCTTTCCGGCAGGGAAAATCTTGCCAAAAACGGCGCGATGCTTTTTCTGTTTGATCGGCCGGATCATTACGGATTCTGGATGAAAGGGATGCTCTTTCCGATAGATATTTTCTGGATCAAAGACAATAGGATCGTGGATACGGAGGAGCGCGCGCCGCCTCCGGCGCCCGGAACTGACGAAAAATCGCTCCCCGTCTATATCCCTGATGTGCCGGCAGACATGGTGCTTGAGACGCGCGCGGGATTTGCGGCCGAGCATCACGTGCGTATCGGGGATGCCGTGGAGATTACGGGATTTCAATCGTCTGTCGGGAAGCGCGCGGATGGCATGCAAGATACTGCGTCTTTGCCGCCCGGCGAGCAGTACACGATAGAATATATGCGCGCGCATCCGCCCTCCGGCTCTGATTTTAAGATCGTCGGAGCGTTGTCCAATCCCACCGGCGACGGGTACGAGAAATTTTCCATCGCGTATCGGTCGGGCGATCTTGTCATAAGCGGCGTGATGAATGTGCCGTCGGGCGCCGTCCCCAAAGGCGGATTTCCTCTGCTTATTTTGAATCACGGTCTGATTCAACCCGATGTGTATTTTTCGGGTAGGGGATCAAAGCGCGAGCAGGATTTTTTCGCGCGCAACGGATACGTTACGATCCACCCCGATTACCGCGGCATGGCATCATCCAGTCCCAATCCCGCCCCGCACCACGATTTTTATGAAGGATATGCGCAAGACGTGCTTGCGCTGATTGATGCTCTCAAGCAGGCAAACACTTCTCTCATAGATACGGACAGGATCGGCATGTGGGGACACTCCATGGGCGGCGGGATTGCGGCGCGCGCCATGGTGCGGAGCCACGACATCCGCGCCTACGTGCTTTTTGCGCCAATCAGTGCGGACGCGGAAGACAATTTTTATGAGCTGACGGACGAAGAAGTGGAGTGGTTGCACGGCGAGTATGGCCCTGCGGGAAGTCCTCTCTTGCGGAAGATATCGCCGATATCATATTTTGCCGATGTGCCGGCGCCGGTACAGTTGCATCACGGTACGGATGACGCCGAAGTGCCGATTGCGTTTTCGGAGCGCATGTACGACACGCTGACGCAACTCGGCAAAAGAACGGAGTTTTTCAAGTATCCGGGCGAGAAACATGAATTTATCAATGCATGGCCTCTTGCCGCCGGCCGCGCACTGAAGTTTTTTGACACGTACGTCAAAAACGCGCGGTGACCCCATGTTTGAAGTGGAACTTCAAACACTTCAAACATTTGGGAATGAAATGGGCGTGCGTACGCTCCTTTGATTTTTCTGAAAATTGTGCTATGATCGGGCGATGGCGGATACGCTTGTCATAGATATTGAGACCAAAAAATCATTCGCGGACGTAGGCGGCAGAGATCGCCTGCGCGAGCTTGGTATTGCGGTTGCGGGTATATATTCCTATGCGGATGATAAGTTTGTAGCACTTGAGGAGCATGAACTGCCGCGGCTTGGAGAGATGCTTGCGCGTACCGAGCGGATCATAGGATTCAACATCAAGCTTTTTGATATCCCTGTGATGGAGCCGTATCTTGGCGTCGCTGCATTTGCGCGCATCGCGGTGACAGATATTTTTGAAGACGCACAGAAATTTCTCGGCCATCGCGTGGGTCTGGACGGAGTCGCCAAGGCGACTCTTGGCACGGGCAAATCCGGGCACGGTCTTGAGGCTCTGGAGTGGTTTAAACAGGGCCGCGTGGAGGAAGTAAAAAAATACTGTCTGGACGATGTGCGCCTCACGCGGGACCTCTATGAATACGGCAAGAAAAAGGGGCACGTCCTCTTTGAGTCATTTGTGGATCACAAGATACACTCCATTCCCGTCGCGTGGAACGAGCCGCTTGCGGTACCTGTGGCCGAGACCGTGGCGCGGGCATTTGCCGAGCGCAAACAGCTTGCGATTGAGTATGTGTCTTCCGAAGACCGGGATGGCACCGGATTCAATAAAGAGCGTATGATAGAGGTGTATGCGATCAAGCCCAACGGCGAGATTTCAGCATACTGCCACCTGCGCAAAGACGTACGCAACTTCCGCATGGCACGCATCGCGCGGGCTTATATCATGCCCGAGTCATATGAAATTCCGCAGGATGTTCAGCGCGCGTTATTTTCATGACGGAAATTATTAAAACCAGGGAGGTCAAGGATATGAAAGACGGACCGATATTTTTAAGTGAATCACGCGGGAGACTCTCTTTGGAAGATGTGGTGGGGGAGATCGTCTCATTTGTCCGGAGGGAACCCAAGCGATTCTACAAGATCATTATCGGCACGGACTCCCAAGCATCCGACGTGTCTACGCTGATAACTGCGGTGACCATCTGGCGCGTGGGGAATGGCGCGATCCATTTCTGGATCCGTTCGGAAGAAAAAGATTTCGGCTCCATGCGCGATCGGATTTGGGCCGAAGCTCTTGCGTCTATCACATTGGCGCAGGAGATGCGCGGGCGTCTGCAGGCGGCTTTGGGTGATGAGTTCTTTTGGGATGGCAATGAGATTCATGTGGATATCGGGGAGAATGGTCCGACAAAGGACATGGTGGACTCGGTCACGGGCATGATCAAGGGATACAATTTCATTCCGGTGATCAAGCCCTACTCTTTCGGCGCTAGCATTGTCGCCGACAGGCATACGTAGAAACTTGAAAAGCGCCGGGGCCATTGGTCCCGGCGCTGTAAGTTTTTGCACGTACTGTCTACTGTCAGGAATATAACGCGCAGATTTCTCCTACGCGCAACATCGGAGCCGCAATGCCGTGTGCCTTGCAGGCATCGGCTAGCTCATCCGCGGCAGATTGAAACTTGCTCTGCTGGGCGTGATAAGCCTGGTGCTCCTCTTCCGACAGTTCCGCACCCTGATACGCCAGTAAGGCCAGCGGCAGGCCTCGCGTCTGGGTATTCAGGGCAATATCAGCTAGCGCTCTCCATAAGCGCGCTAATTCGGGAATGCGCGAGCATTCCTCTTTGAAGGCTTCAATATTCATGATGGAAGTCCTCAAACTTTCTGTAGATTAATTGGGCCACTGCAAGCGCCCAACGGCCGACATCTTCGCGTCCCTCGCCGATCGTCCTGCGCCACTCATTATCAAGTCCTGCCTGGCGGAATTGCCGGGAGAGCAGATTGACCTCGTCAATGAGCGCGTTATGCGATAGTGTCCTGTTTTGCTCAAGTCTTTCAAACTCGTCCACAGACCCTTCGGAAACGCTTCCTCGTCGGGCCTTTTCCCATAGATTGACGGTGATGCGGTAGCGGACGGCCTTTTCCTCTACAGCTCGGAGGATTTTCTCCAGAGCTTCGCCTCCATGCGCTACTTCCCGCTTGATATCAAGGTACAAACTAATATCCGCTTCCCGCCGCTCTTCTTGGGCGGTCAACTTGGCGTGCTCGACGCGCGCCTTTTCCTCCCACCGCTCTTGCATGAAGTAGCTTCGTGCCATACTGTTTCTCGTGTTAGTATTCACATACGCCCAGTTGGATCAGGCTGATGCTGGCAAGCAGATGACTATACTATAACAGAAGAGACCTACTTTAGCAAATTTTCCATATATAGCATACGTACCCCCATTATACATGATATGCGGGCGATAACGCGAGACACATACAAAATATTCTGGCGCCATGCGCGCAAGTACCCCTGGCATCTTGGGGTAATTATCATATGCCTTGTAGGTGCTACCAGCTTTGAAGCGATCATCCCGTTTTACTACAAGCGGTTTTTTGATCTGCTCGCGTCATCCGGCACTCCGCGTCCGGAGATTGCAGGAGAGCTTACGGGGATACTTTTAAGCATATTCCTGATCTGGGGAGTGGTATGGACTTTTTACCGCATTGAGATGTGGCTGAATGCGTATTTTGAGCCGCGTGTGGTTACCGATCTTACCAATACATGCTTTGCGTATCTCCACCACCACTCCTACGGATTTTTCCTCAATCGGTTTGTAGGGTCTATTGTGCGGCGCGTCAACCGTTTTGCCGATGCGTTTGAAGCGATCGCCGACCGCATCCTGCTGGACCTTCTCCCGATGGTGCTCCGCGCACTTATCACGATCGGGGTCTTATGGTATTGGCATCCGTTTCTCGGGGCTTTGCTCCTCGTCTGGACGATCATATTTTTCGGCGTGAATTATCTTTTCGCGACATACAAATTGAAGTACGACGCTATAGTCGCGGCAGTAGATACTGAAGTTACTGGCAGGCTTGCCGATACCATCACCAATAATGTCAATGTAAAGATATTCACGGCATTTGGCGATGAGGCCAAAAAGTTCCGCGCGCTTACGGAGCGCCAGCGCCGCGCATGGACATTTACATGGCGCTTGAGTACGGGGATTGAAGGTCTGCAGGGAGCGCTCATGATCTCGCTTGAGATACTGATCATGTATTTCTCCGTGCGGCTCTGGAGCGCCGGCGTGCTGACACTTGGAGATTTTGCTTTGATTCAAGGGTATCTCATCGCGATGTTTCGGAGGCTGTGGGACTTCTGGCGCGTGATCCGCGATATCTACAAGCGTCTGGCGGATGCCGAGGAGATGACCGAGATTTTGGAAATGCCGCACGAGGTGGACGATATCCCGCAGGCGGGCAGGCTTACCGTAAGCAGGGGCGAAGTGGAATTCCGCGACGTGAGCTTTACCTACACCAAAACGCGCGACGTCATCTCGCATTTGAATCTTGCGATCAAGCCCGGGGAAAAAGTCGGCCTTGTCGGGCCGTCGGGCGCGGGTAAATCCACGCTGGTAGCCCTGATCTTCCGATACTTCAATGTCGCAGACGGCGGCATCTTTATAGACGGGCAAAATATCGCGCAAGTCACGCAGGATTCGCTCCGCGCGCATGTGTCGCTCGTGCCGCAGGACCCTCTGCTTTTCCATAGGACGCTTTTGGAAAATATCCGCTACGGTCTGCGCGACGCCACGGACGCAGAAGTGATGCGTGCCGCACATGAAGCGCACTGCGACGAATTCATCGGCAGGCTTCCGCAGGGGTATGAGACGCTGGTCGGGGAGCGCGGCATCAAGCTCTCCGGCGGGGAGCGTCAGCGCGTCGCGATCGCGCGCGCGATACTCAAAAACGCGCCGATCTTGGTACTGGATGAGGCGACGTCCAGTCTTGACTCACACTCCGAGGGTCTTATTCAGGACGCGCTCGCGCGCCTCATGCAGGGCAAGACCGTGATCGTGATCGCGCACCGCCTCTCCACCATCATGAAAATGGACAGGATTGTGGTGATCCAGGACGGCAAAATGCATGAGATGGGCACGCATGAGGAGCTCATCCAAAAACCCCAAGGCCTCTACAAAAAACTCTGGGAACTCCAAGCCGGAGGCTTTCTAGAAGCATAAAATCGGCACACGACCTACAGTGGCTACAATCGTAGCACTGTTTTCAGTACATACTTTCTAAGCACATCTCAAACACAAAAGCCAGATAGTATACACTTTCACACGATCGTGCAAAAGTGTATACTATCTATCCTATCGAGAACACTTCAACAAACTCATTATAAAGCTAAAGGCATCCGGTTGTCGTATGTGTTGACTCACGGAGAATCATCTCCGAAAATAAAGGCATGATACGAAACATCATCAAGTTTGCGGCAGGCGGCATCAGCATGCAGACGATACATGTCTCTACAATAAAGCATGACGAATACCATCAAACCAAAATGCACCCATGATGATGCCCTATGCGCCAAACAATAGATAAACCCATCGCTCATAAATTCACGCTGTCTCGCGCCGGTCTTGTCGCGGTTATCATCCGCGCGCGTTGCCGATCTGGCAATCAGACGCTGGAAAAGACCGATGAAAATCTCCGTGTGGAGATAAACGGACTGCGCTTCCGAGAAATTCCGCCGGAAAGATATGTCCAATTATTCAACATCCCGCCCGCCTGCAATGGCGCGGGAGTCAAAGAAAATTACGAAAAGGTAAGACGGTTGCTTGGACAATGACTCTCGCAAGAAGGCGTATGATAATAGGGATTTGGTGTCTGGGATTTTCAATCTTTATTTTCATTGCGCTCATTGCAAATATATACCGGCACGGAACCGTCTCCGATACCCGGAAAGCGGCTACGGTCATCGTCTTGGGAGCGGCGCAATGGAACGAAAAACCATCACCGATATTTCAAGCGCGCCTTGATCGCGCCCGCGAGCTCTATATGCAAGGATATGCGACCACAATTATTGTAACCGGCGGCAAAACGCCGGAAATCCCGTATTCAGATTCTTTCATCGGCAAAGAATATCTCATGCAGTATGGTATCAGCGCCGATCGGATATTCACCGAAGAACTCAGCAGGACAACATTGCAGAATCTCATATTCGCGCAAGAAATTATGGAAGC
>CAZYED010000021.1:0-9530 GCA_964646295.1 uncultured Candidatus Saccharibacteria bacterium
TTTGTCAGACATGCCGAATCGCGTGACGAGACTCCGCGCCAAGTCAGTCGCTTTTTTGAGATCGTCATGCGGCCCCGTAGTCAGCTCGTTAAACACGAGCTTCTCTGCGGCATATCCGCCAAGGGCGGACGCAAGCTCATCAAGAAAATGCGAGCGCGTATAGAGATGCCGGTCTTCACTCGGCAGTTTCATGGTGTATCCTGCGGCGCGACCCCGCGATACGATAGACACTTTGTGTACCGGATCCGCATGGGGGAGAGAGGCCGCGACGAGCGCGTGTCCCGCTTCGTGGTATGCGGAGATCTTTTTCTCGTCTTGCGAGAGCAGATGGCTCTTGCGCTCGGGGCCAAGCAATACTTTCTCAATGGACGCGATCAGATCCTGCTGTTCCACTTTTTTGCGGTCGGCGCGCGCGGCCAAAATCGCCGCTTCATTGACGAGATTGGCAAGATCGGCTCCTGAAAATCCGGGTGTCCGCTCCGCGATCATGCGAAGCGCGATTTCGTCCACAATGGGCTTGTTGCGCATATGGATTTTGAGGATCTCTTCGCGATCGTTGATATCCGGCAGGTCCAGCACCACGCGGCGGTCAAATCTCCCCGGGCGCAGGAGTGCCGGGTCCAGGATATCGGGCCTGTTGGTCGCGGAGAACACTAATACTTTGTCGCTCGTCTCCATGCCGTCCATCTCCACAAGCAATTGATTGAGCGTCTGCTCGCGCTCGTCGTGCCCTCCGCCGACACCCGCTCCGCGGATGCGACCCACCGCATCAAGCTCGTCTATAAAAATGATGGCGGGCGCTGATTTTTTGGCCAGACGAAAAGTGTCTCGCACGCGCGAAGCGCCCACTCCTACAAACATCTCAATAAATTCGGACGCCGACATATGGAAAAACGGCACGCCGGCTTCACCGCTCACGGCTTTTGCCAGGAGCGATTTGCCCGTACCCGGAGCGCCGATCAGCAAGACGCCTTTGGGAATCTTGGCGCCGATATCAAGATATTTTTTCGGATTTTTCAAAAAGTCCACGACCTCTTTCAATTCTTCCTTGGCTTCTTTGACTCCCGCGACATCTTTGAATGTGGTCTTTTGTGTCTCGCTCTCGGGCGAGATGAGCCGCGCGCGCGACTGGCCAAATGTAAACGCCTGCATGGAGCCGCGCTGGACTTGCCTGCCTGTAAACCAGATGAAAAATGCTATCAGCAGTACCGGAGCCAAAATCGGCAGGAGCACTCCCAAGACGAAGCTCATCCCACTGCTTGATTTCACCGCAATCTGCACGTCTTTGAGCTTGGCAGGCTCCACGCCGTAGTTGCGGAGCGTCTCGGTAAGGCCCGCTTCCGCCTCTTTTTGCGCGGTCAACTCCTCGCCGTTTTTGAGCTTCACCGCAAGCGACGTATCTACGATATCAATCGCCGCGACCTCCCCCGCGTTTACTTTCGCAACCAAGTCGGAGAGCGAGATTTCCTTGGGCCGCGCGGTCAAACCGGCCACCGCCGAGTAGAGCAGGGAGATGCCAAGCAGAATGGTAATGGCCCACACCAGGCTTTTGGAGAATTTTTTCATGCACTACAACTATATAATTTTGAGCGGCTTTTCGCAAGCGCTATTGACTTTTATACAAATATAGTGTATGAAAGACGCCAGTACTTCATTCTAGAAACCCGTGAGACAAGGAGGCCGTCATGGCCACGACAACGACTAGCGTTACGCTGGGCAGTTCTGTGAAGTTAGTCGCCCTGCAGTTTAGCATCCCCAACCCCGCGGCCATGCCGCCGTCCTTGAGACATCTCCCGCAGGAGACAGAGGGGGAGCGCCAGAGGCGTAGTAACCTGCAGCCGGGTCTGCTCGTCATCCCAGAAACCCCAAACGTGCAGATCGTGGACTTCGTGGCGCAAGTCGCGGGCCTCGGCTACCAATTGGTCTCGGCCATCGCGCAGGAGCGGCCGAATCTTTCGGAGGTTTTCGCGACACAGCCACGGAATCGCGCCCGCTACGTCCTGCGCCCGAATCAGGACGTGAAAAAGGAACGGGCCGCCCCAGATCTGAAAAACTTGATGGGGGGGCTCATGGAACTTTGTCTTGATGCGATGTGGACGGTGAAAGGGTACCTCAATCCGTATCGCGAGGGCGATGTGGAGTATACCGAGCTGTACTGCTTGGATATCGTCCTCGGCACGCGCCGGCCATTTTGCGACCGCGATGGTCGTCCGCTGATGGCACGGCCAAAAGACGCGAATGGCAAGACGATCCGTGATGCCGCGCCCCAACCCCTCGCCCCCGATTTTCTCATGAAGCTCGTGGACGGCGAGATCGCATTCGTCCAAAACATATAAACTACCCACCATTCCGACCCGATGCGCACTCCGCATCGGGTCTTCACATTTTCCAGTCGGCGGATATACTCCTCAATATCTATTTTCAACATTAAATACGATCGTATTTAATGTTGAAAATAGGGCGACCCCGCTAACCAATTGAATACCTCCGCCTCTCTGTTTTCCACATCGACTTGTTTCTCAAAATATGCCTACGTGGTACTCTGGTCGCATATGGCTCATGAATCACGTCCTCCTACTCCGGAGTCAGACGAGTCAAAGCCGAATAACGGCATAGAGGCCGAAGGATTTACACAAAACCGGCAGGAGCTGGAGGAAATTAGACAAGCGCTTGCGCGCGAAGCGGACGAGGAGGAGGCAGAAGCGCTTCCGCCGTCCGATACCGCCGGAGAGCGAGAACCCGTCCGCGCCCGCATTGAGCGACCGCTCCTGCATGAACTGGTACGACGGACGATCAAAGACCTGTCTCATGGCGATACGCTCCCGACCGAGCAGGAGGTGGAAGCGGACATCTCGCGCCTTTTGCATAATCGGCCACTGCGTCCGCAAGAACAAACAGCGATCCGTGAGTCTCTGAAAGACGCACAGCATGGCGCTCCGCAAGAAAGGACATCTGTCCGAAAAGATATTTCTCCGGAAAAACAAGGAGAACTTGACCGGCGCTATCGCGAACTGCTCTTTAGCGCCATAGATCCGAAACTTGTCCGGGCGCTTACGCTTTGCTACAAAGCGGGACGAGTAGCTGACGATGCGACGCTCCACTCCATCCTGCAAGGCAGGGGAAATGCTGACATACAAGACCTTGCTCTCGCGTTTCAGGCGGGAGAGGCGATTTCCGGTAACTACAAGACAGCCGAACAGCAATACGTCACCGCCCTCATGCAAAGCACGGGTACTGCGACAAGACAGCTCATGGAGGCGCATAAGGCCGGAAGATCCGCGGATTATTCTGCACTAGAGGCGCTTTTGCAGAAAGCCGAAGACCCATACCACGTCTATATTGCATTCCAGGCAGGAGAAGAATCGGCAGGGAAAATTTCTGATACAGCAAAACGCGAAGCACAACCTGCCGGCGCACCGGCATCCGAACGCGCAGAAACGCCAGAAGCAATCCGCCAATCAACACTTGCGGAGTTTTTTGGCGGAGGCACTTTCCATAGAGACCTTAACCAAAAACTCCTTGAAATCACCGAAGGCGTAAGTTTAGATCAAAGCGAGGCGCTAAGATTCGCATTCATCAACGGACTTTATGGCGACCCCCTTGATCTTTCGAATAGAGACGCAGACATCCAAGAAAAGATGAGACAGGCATACGCCATCGGCATAGAGGCGAATCGGAGAGATAAGACTCCGGAGCAAGATCAAAATGCCACAGAGCAAGGCAAGAAAAAAGAGGGTGGCGCCGATTTTCAATTTCAACCGCCACAATTACAGCCTCTTTGGGATCGCGCGCCGGACAAGGAAAATCCCTATGCCAGAACCGCTCTGCATAATGCGTATGACGACGGATCTGCAGGAGACATGGGCCGAAGCAAATCATATATCTGGATCAATAGCTCTGTCCTGACCGACGCGGAAAAAAGGCTTGCGGATGAAGCGTTTCGCATCGGATATGCCGAGTGGGAAGCAACACATCCGCAAGAAGCGGCCGAAAGACGCCAACAGCAGGCGGCCCGGGGCGTGACGGAATCCGCGGAGGAGTCTGCGCCGCGACAAGACACGGAGCGACAAACGCCACAGTCTGAAACGCCAACTCCATATGAACGCCTCATGCGCCTGCAAGCAGAATCGCCGGATATCCATCCGGACGTCCTTGAGAGGGCATACAGACGCGGAGCAGTGGGAGACCAAAACTCCATGCAAAACGCTTTCAACATATATGGGGATTTTTTTCACGCCGACCAAAAACAAAAAATACTAGAGGCCTACAATATCGGGGCTGAAGCCGGCGGACATCCGCCTTTCACTCCTGAAACTCCGCCGAAAGCAGGCCAGAGCGCCAGTGAGCAGGAGCCGCCCCTTGAGACCAACGGGGTGGAAGAACCGCCTGCGCAGGAGCACAGCACACGGGAACAAACAAGGGAAGATCAGGGACAAGAAGACGAGCGACGGACGCAGGAGGAACGCGAACGCGAGCGCGTAGAAGAAGAGGAGGAGCTCAACTTTTTGGATAGGAAAACCAGGGAGACCTTATTTGGCCACCTTTATGACACTAGGCGGGCATACGCCGAAGCAAAGCTTTATGCCGGCAGAAATGAAAAGGATCCGGAAATACTCTTGACACAAAGCGCATACCGCGAAGCCGTCAACGCCGTACGCGATTACTACCAAAGACATCTGGCGGCGGATATATCTCTGTCTGCAGAGGATCGCCAAGAACTGATGCTCGCGCATATCCTTGAGACCTCGGCTAGCGAGTCAAAACGTCTGTACGACCTGATGAGCGAGATCAAAATCGCCGAGCAGAAAAAACAGGCCGAGACGCGAATGGATGACCTTCTTGACCGTAACCCCCTCCGCTTTGCCGCAGAGATGACTTTCCGGGAATTGCCCGGCATGGTCGGCCGGAGTGCATTGCAGGCGGCGGAATGGTATCGCAAATTGCCGATCAAAACAAAACTCATCGTCTCCGGAGCACTCTTTGCAGGCTCCGCCCTCGGAGGGGCCGCTATGCCTGCGCTTCTGGTACCCATCATGCTCGGCATGACCACCCAACGCGCGCTTGCCGGAGGAGCGGCCGCACTCGGTATAGACGCATGGCTCCAAAAACGCCAAGAACGGAAAGCGGAGCAAGAAGTAACCGCAGAAGTAGAGACATGGGGAGATCGGCTCACTGCCGCACTCAACCGCGACAATCATGAACGCCTCAATGATCTCATGCTCGCGCAGGCAGGGAGAAAGGGGCGCGAGAAGTGGACGCGCTATGCGATTGCAAGCACCGCGTTTGCCGCCATCGCTACAGGTCTCCACGGAAAAGGCATACGCGCCGGTTTATCGTACGCCGCAGGGACGGAGACCGGACAGGCCGCTCTCGCATGGACCGGACAGACAAAAGTGGCACAGATGGCTATGAGATCTCTTGGCGTACTGGATCAGTGGAAGACAAACGTAATGAGCGGAGTAAAAGGACTTGCCAGACAAGGAATTGCAGAGGCCGCCACGGGAGAACACATACCGTCACCAGATACAAGCGGCGTAGGGAGATCATTATCTTTTGGCGAACGCGTCAAAAAATCAGCTCTCGGACTTTTAGGAATTGACGAGGCTCAGGAAAACGCTGTCAAAGCGCCCAAGCCGCAAGAAGCTCCCCAGCGACCAAACATATCGCCTGAAGTAGCAAAAGCAGTCAACACAGATCTTGCAGACGAAAAAGCATGGGAAGCGAATATGCAAAAACAGGGTATTTCCAAAAAGGCATTGATCGAGAGTGTCAAACGAGATGCTCAAGACCAACTTCCTACAGCATCGCCCCAAGAAATTGAACGTTATGCCCACAGCGCATGGACTTCAAAAGCGCAAGAAATCTTAGAAGACCCCGATCTGACAAAAAAATTTGCCGTATATTCACAGCAACTTGACGCATACAACGCGCAAAGAGGCGCTTCTCAAAATTCAAAAGGAGCGCCGGCACAACAAAGCCAAGAAACCAAAGACTCCAACGCTACGCCTGAAACGAAACCGGACACAGCGTCAAACCAACCTCCTCCGCAAAAAACTCAAGCCGAGCAACCGGGAAGAAAACAGATGTGGAATCCTGCGACAAAATCATGGGAGCCGGTAAGCAAAACAGCATCTGGCAGTACTCCGGCTCCAGAATTTGATGTCAAAGTAAAAATGTCCGCCCCCGCGGTTCCACAGGAAGGAGCCGGCAGAAATCCTTACGCTCCACCCGCCGAAACATCGCCGACTCAAGAGGGTAAAACACTCGCAGAAATCGCGCGGGAGCGGACTAGCGTCGCTCTCAAAATGGAGAGGTTGAAAGAAGTGTTAGGGCAATACGATCAGCAAGCCAGGACACAAACCAATCCGGCCGTACAAAAAAATCTACGAGCGTCGGCCGCGAAACTCCGCGCCGAGTATGTACAACTTGAGAAAGAAATTCAGAAAATAGATGCGGCGCGCGGAGATGCAACGCCCCCGAAAACAGGCGCGCCAAAAACCGCCGCCGAAGTAGCGGCGCGGGCGCGAAATCTTGAAATGGTAACCGTGCGCAAGGGCGAGGGCGCGTGGCAGGCGGTACGCAGGCAATTCTATGAGCGCATGAGAGCAGATATGACGCCGGAGCAGGCGGCAAAACTCCCCCCTGATCTTGAGAGGCTCGGAAAAGGATCAAAGCTCGCAAAAATCCTTGACCGCGAGACGCTGACAACTCTCAAAAAAGCCGGCTACATCAACCCCGATGGCACGACCAAACTTGGCATCACCAAACCCGGAGTACGCATTGTTCTGAACCCCGATAACTCAATTGGGCTACAAGGCGAAGGCAAGATGACGTATGAGCCAACGGGGCAGAGGCCAAAAGCGGGTGCCACACCGGAGCGCGCCGGACGTGCACGCGGTGGCACCGCGGCAGATCAGACAGGACGCGCGCGCCGGGGAGGAGAGTACCCGCAAGAACGCGGTACAGCACGCCAGTCCGTTGATCTGAATAAAGAGACCCTGCAGGAGATCAAGCCGCGGCTTGAAGATACGGGGGGCGGGACAACGCCGGAAGCAAACCTCAAAAGCAATCTCAAAGAATTCGGACTCAAACCGCAGGAATTTAAAAACATTTCGGAGATGAAGACCAAAGCATTTATAGACGAGATGGGCCGCCACGATACCGAGATCCGCGAAGCAATACGGAGAGGCGCACGCGACACTACCGGAATATTCATCAACAGAGGCCCGTTTACCACGCGCGGATTCAACGCCGACATGACAGAAGCCAGAAAATATCTTGATCTCTCCGAGCGTCTGGAAAAATACCTGAAGCCCTTGGGCCGCACCGCGCGGCGCGCCATACTGGACAAACCCATGGGAGATATCCTGCGCTCACTTTCATTTGAAAAATAATTGATCCCTAACTATAATCTTATGCCCGTCACAGACAACCTTATGCAGGAGCTCGGCCTTGCGGAGCTCCCGGAAGATAAAAAGATCGGCCTTCTTTCGGCAATGACCGAATCCGTACTTAAACGGATCACCATAGAAGTATTGAGTCGCCTGTCGGATGAAGACCAAGCACAGCTTCTCGCTTTTCAGCAAAATCCGCCCGCGCCGGAAATCGTAGAAACATTCCTGAAGACAAAGATCCCCGATTACAATAAGATTCAGGAGACAGTCGTGAATGATTTCAAAGAGGAGATGAAATCAACGATGGAAATGCTCAAAACCGTTTAAGTTCCGCCAAAAAGAAATCACAAAATATCTCCGTTGAAAACGGAGATATTTTGCATCTTACCCCTCGTTTCTGTCTTGCTTGACATATTTTGGTACGAATGCCACTAATATAGAACTAGCCCTTTCACAATAATACCCATATGCCCCCATACAACATCAAAAGGAGGAATGGAGATGAGGATACAGCACGTCGCCGACATATCTTTTCACGGCCTCACGAATATATTGTGGTATATATATTGTGGCATCATGTGTGCACTAGAGGTTTTTGGCTATATCATGCTAGGCGGCATACTCATAACCTTCTGCTTGGGGCTCGGAGGCATAGTATTAGAAGGACTGATCTTCCTATGGGAAGGTATAACAGGCGGGAGTCCGATATGGCTTATAGGTTCCCTGATGTTCATAGCTTTGCTCCTAATTTTAAGGTGGATCATCAAAGGACTACAAAGCCATACGGCAAGGGAGAATATCATGCCGGTTGTCGAAAAAATTTTTGTCGCGCTACTGGTACAACTCCTCGTTTTCCTGGTTTCCCCGACACTTGTTTGGGTAGCGGGATTAGTCAATCAAAAGATTTACTCATTGGTCTATGCACCCAAGGAGGATATTGCAAAGCCGTCCCTCGTGCTTGCTCCTAAAGAAACAACAGAGATAACCACTGTGCATAGAAAAGAAATCAATGCGCCCGAGAAAAAAACTCAGGAACAAGATATCGGGACATCCCGCGAAGGAACAGCAGAACCAACCATCGCACAGCAACGAGCACGCGATACGCTTATTGCGATCCAACGCCTAAGAGAAGAAGGACATCGGAAGTGTTGTGAAGCGGGGAGTAGATATCGCTGTGATCCGCCGCCTGCATGTAGAAATACATCTCAATAATACCTACTACCGTCGTTCAATATAGCACTGACGGTTGAGACATTGGACTTCCTGAACCAACCCACCCACATAGTATAGCCCCAACGCGCAACGGGGGTTTAGTCTCCTGTTGCGCGTTTTCAATTCAATTTTGCGTCTCGCTTCAATCCGCGTTATAGTAAAAAACATCTATGGATGAGATTGCATCTATAAAAATTGCTTTTTCGGAGGCGCTTGCAAGCGCCGGGACTTTGGACGACATAGATCGGATCCGCATCCAGTATCTTGGGCGCAATGGCGCGCTCACCGCGATCCTGCGCGCGCTCAAAGACCTGCCGGAGCGGGAGCGCAAGATACGGGGAGAGGCCGCAAACCGCCTGCGCGCGCATATAGAAGATGCACTGCACGAGAAGCGCGCAGAGCTTGAGCGCACGACCCGCGAAGGCATCCTAGTCAAAGAGCGTCTTGATGTTACGAGGCCCGGCCTCGTAAGAAAGCGTGGACATCTGCATCCGGTCACGCAGATCACCCGCGAAATTACCACGATTTTCGCGGGCCTCGGCTTTGCCGTCGCAGAAGGGCCGGAGGTGGAGACGGAATATTATAATTTTGATGCGCTCAACATCCCTGCAGATCATCCCGCGCGGGATATGTGGGATACGTTTTGGATTAAAGATGGAGGTGGAGGGTGGAAAGTAGAGGGTGGAAAAGGCGACATTCTACATTCTATATTCCACAATCGATTACTTCTTCGGACACATACATCACCTGTGCAGATCCGCTACATGGAATCGCATCAGCCGCCGATACGGATTATTGTACCTGGTACTGTCTATAGGTATGAGGCAACCGACGCGTCTCACGAAATCCAGTTTGCGCAGGTGGAGGGGCTTTTTGTAGACCGCGACGTGTCGGTCGCGCATTTTAAGGCGATCATCGGAGAGT
>CAZYED010000021.1:9540-12088 GCA_964646295.1 uncultured Candidatus Saccharibacteria bacterium
ATGGATATCTCCTGCACCTACTGCAAAGCCAAAGGATGCTCCGTCTGTAAACAATCCGGCTGGCTTGAGATCGGAGGAGCGGGCATGGTGCATCCCCGCGTATTCAAAGCCGCAGGATACAATCCCAAAGACGTACGCGGATTTGCGTTCGGCATGGGAATCTCGCGCCTTGCCCTGATGAAGTACAAAATTCCCGACATCCGTCTTTTCAACTCGGGCGATCTAAGATTTTTGAATCAATTTTGATCTTGAATGTAGAATGTAGCATGTAGCATGTAGAAGGTGGAAAAGATGGCACAGAATTATGAAAATCTAGACGCATGGAAGAAAAGTGTTGCATTCGCGACTTTTATCTATACGCTTACGAGGCAATTCCCAAGAGATGAGTTATACGGACTTACCTCACAGATACGACGCGCTTCAGTCTCTGTATCCTCAAACATCGCTGAGGGAGCAGGCCGTGGTACGAAAAAAGATTTCTTGCGATTTGTCATGATTGCGCTTGGCTCACTCAATGAAGTAGAAAGTCAGCTACATATATCCTATCAGTTAAATTATCTGGAAGAACGCGATTTTCGGGAAGCATTGCGGCACACGCAAGATCTCGGCAAGATATTAGGAGGATTCCGAAATTATCTGAAAAAATAACTATCTACCTTCCACATTCTACCCTCCACTTTCTATATATGAAATTCTCCTATAACTGGCTCAAGGAACTTGTCCCGTTTAAAGATCCTCCCGCGCGTCTCGCGGAGTTTCTTACCATGCGCGTCTTTGAGGTAGAGACGGTGGAGAGCGCGGGGAGTGACTGGATGCTGGATATCAAAGTCCTGCCAAACCGCATTGCGGACGCTTCGGGCCATATCGGCATGGCGCGCGAAATTGCATCGCTGAAAAATATAGGAATTAGGAAGCAGGAATTAGGAATTAGGAAAGATAAAAGCAAAAAGACAAAGGATTTTCTGCGGATTAAAGTTGAAGATGCGAAGGATTGTCCGCGCTATACCGCGCGCATGATGACCGGAGTGAAAGTCGGGCAGTCCCCCGCATGGCTCCGCGAGCGCCTTGCGACATGCGGCCTGCAGTCCATCAACAACATCGTGGACGCGGCAAACTACGTCATGCTAGAGATGGGACAGTCCCTGCATGTGTTTGATTACGACAAACTGGATAGTGGAATGTTGAAGGTGGAGGGTGGAAAAGACTACACTCTACACTCTACATTCCACGCTCAAAAAATCATTTCAGTACGACGGGCGAGAGCGGGAGAACACATGGAAGGACTGGACGATAAGACATATGCTCTTACGCCCGATATGCTTGTCATCGCGGACGGGGAGCGACCGGTCGCCATCGCGGGCATCAAAGGCGGCAGGGGTTCCGGCGTCTCGGACGCCACGCATACGATCGTGATTGAAGCCGCAAACTTCACGCCGACCCTGATACGCAAGACCTCGCAGGCGCTTGCCCTGCGTACCGACGCCTCTATCCGCTTTGAGCACGGCCTTGATCCCAACGAAACGACCACTGCCGCAGACCGCCTGGCATTGCTCATCCAAAAAATCGCGGGCGGATCCATATGTGCCGGTGCCCTCGATGCGTACCCCAAGAAAACTTCGGCGCAGAAGATCCTGTTCCGTCCTGCTGAAGCGGAGCGCCTCATTGGGGCGTCTATCCCCGCCGCGTTTTATGCCTCGGCATTCAAACGCCTTGACTGGCAGGCAGTGAAGAAAGGTAAAGATTTTGTCGTAATACCTCCCACGGTACGGCGCGATATCGCGATTGAAGAAGACATCACGGAGGAGATCGCGCGGCTCTTTGGATATGAAAACGTGCGCCCCGCCATGCCGCGAGCGCCCCTGCTATCGCCCGAGATAAATACAGAGCTTTTCTGGGAAGACCACGTACGGGATATGGCGTCGGGCATGGGATTTACGGAGAGTATTCTTTCGCAGTTTACCGGCGATAGGGAGCTGAATGCATACAAAATAAACAAAGATAGCCTGCTTGAACTGCACAATCCGACAAATCCCGAAACACAGTATCTCACGCCGCGTAGCATCACTAAATACGTCTCATCGGCCGCGGAAAATCTCCGACACGAGGGCGACGTGCGTCTTTTCGGCATCGGCAAAAGCTTCCGCAAAAGCGAAGGCGGCATTGTCCCGGGCGTTGCGGAGCGGACAGACGCAGTCTTCGTGCTGGCAAGACTCGCCGCCTCCGGCGAAGATGAATTTTATGAGTTGAAGGGGACTATAGAGCAGATATTCGGATCACTCGGCATAAGTGAGCATTGGTATGACGATGTGCAGGAATCAGGAATTAGGGATCAGGAATTAGGAATCTTTCATCCATATCGCGTTGCAAAAATAAAAATTGGCGATGAGAAGATCGGCGTCATCGGCGAGATACATCCCGGGATCATAGAGCGCATCAAGTCGCGCGCCCGCGTCACGGTAGCCGAGATTGACATGCAAAAACTTGCGGCGCTGGCGCATGCGGAGGCGGAATTTCGCCCCATAGGCAAGTATCCCGCAATCATCCGCGA
>CAZYED010000022.1:0-11970 GCA_964646295.1 uncultured Candidatus Saccharibacteria bacterium
GTATCGTAACCAACAATGGACATTGCGGAGATAAAATTTCTCAACGCATTCAACGCGATTCCCGGCATAGGCGCGGCCACGCTCCGGCGGCTCAAAAAACATTTCGGGGCATATGAGACCGCGTGGCGCGCAGACACGCACGCATACGCTTCCGCAGGACTTGATTCTACTGCGCTCGTGGCACTCCGCGAGCGAAAATCATCGGTGGATCCCGACCGCGAGATGCAAAAATTCATACAGCACGATATCTGGGCCATCACCGACGAAGATCAGTATTATCCGCCATTCTTAAAAGAGATATCCTCGCCTCCCGTCGTGCTTTACGGCCGCGGAGACAAAACGGCTCTGACAACTCCACACGCCCTTGCCGTCGTCGGCACGCGCAGACCCACGCCGTACGGTATTGAGGCGACGGAGACGATCGTAGCGGAACTCGCCGCCTCCGGGATCGCCGTCGTAAGCGGCCTTGCCACAGGCATTGATACCAAAGCGCACAAGACGGCGTTGGAGCATCGGGGCATCACGATCGCAGTGCTCGGATCGGGCATTGATCCGCTCTCCATTTTCCCTCCGGAAAACCGTGGTCTTGCCGAGCGCATCGCCGCGAGCGGAGGTGCTGTCATCTCCGAATACGCGCCGGGTACGCCCGCAGTCAAAGAGCACTTTCCCATGAGAAACCGTATCATCGCAGGGATCTCGCACGGTACGCTCGTCGTAGAAGCGCGCGAAAAATCAGGGGCTCTGATCACAGCTAGGATGGCGCTTGAGGAGAACCGCGATATCTTCGCAATACCCGGGTCTATCTTTTCTCCCGCCTCTCACGGACCCAATATGCTGATCCGGCAGGGAGCCAAGGCGGTGCGGAGTGCCGCAAACATTTTGGAGGAGCTTGGTATTGACGGCGCTACCGCAATGCGGCATCATGCGGCGCAGTCGCTCGGAGGCGATGAGACGGCGGTACTCGCTCTGCTTTCCGAAGCCCGCACCGTAGACGACATACGATCGCAAAGCGGTCTTGAGCCTGCCGCAGTGATGACAGCGCTCTCGCTCCTGGAATTCAAAGGCCTGGTGCGCAATCTCGGCCAGGACACGTATCAGCAAACATCCCCACAACATAACCCCACATCACTCGTATGAAACTCGTCATCGTAGAATCACCGGCAAAATCAAAAACGATCTCCAAATATCTCGGGCGCGACTACACGGTGAAAGCATCCGTGGGGCATGTGCGCGATCTTCCCAAGAGCAACAAAAACGCGATTGATGTGGCAGGCGGTTTTGTGCCGCACTATGAGATCTCCAAAGGCAAAGAACACGTGATCAGCGATCTTCGCGAATCCGAGAAAAAAGCCGAAGAAGTGCTTCTGGCAACCGACCCCGACCGCGAGGGAGAAGCGATCGCGTGGCATGTTGCCGAAGCCCTCGGTCTCAAAAACGCCAAGCGCGTGGTATTCAATGAAATCACGGAGACGGCCGTAAAGGACGCCATGCAACACCCGCGCGCCATTGACCAAAACCTACGCCGCGCGCAGGAGGCGCGCCGCGTGCTTGACCGGCTTGTCGGATACGATCTTTCGGGACTCATCTGGAAAAAAGTACGCTACGGACTCTCGGCGGGCCGCGTGCAATCGCCGGCTCTGCGCATCCTCATGGAGCGCGAGCGCGAAATCCGCGCATTCATACCCGAAGATTTTTATGTGATCACCGCAGACGCCACGACAGCAAGAGGCGTCCCCCTCACTTTTACATGCACTGACGAGCCAAAGACGCAGGAAGGGGCGGACAAAATTCTTACAGAAGGTAAATCAAACCCATGGTCGGTCAAAGACGTGGAGGAAAGTGCTGTGACGCGCGCGCCGCGCGGGCCGTTTACCACATCCACACTCCAGCAGGCGGCGTCCTCGCGTCTTGGCTTCACCCCTTCGCGCACCATGAGTCTCGCGCAAAAGCTTTATGAAGAGGGGCACATTACCTATATGCGCACCGACAGCATGACGCTTGCTTCCGCCGCCCAAAAACAGATTCTTGCCGTCGTAGAAAAAACATACGGCGCAAAATATGCCCAAGCCCGCAATTACAAGACAAAAAGCAAAAACGCGCAGGAAGCGCACGAGGCGATTCGCCCGACCAATGCGGCGGCCGCACTCGCCGGAGCCACGGATGAGCAAAAACGGCTGTATCGCCTGATCTGGCAGAGAACAGTCGCATCGCAGATGGCATCTGCCGAACTCCTGCGGACAAAGATCGTTGCCAAAGTCGGCGATGGCAAAACAGTACCCGATTTTTCCGTCAACGGCTCGCGCACCGTCTTTGACGGATGGCTCAAAGCGGATCCGGGAGCAAAAGCGGAAGACATGGAATTGCCGAAAGTCGCCGCGGGAGAAAAGCTCACGCTGATTGATATCCACAGCGAGTACAAACAAACCCAAGGCCCCGGACGCTACTCCGAGGCGGGACTCGTCAAAGAGCTTGAGCGCCGCGGCATCGGTCGCCCCTCAACCTACGCCTCCATCATCAAGACGCTGTACGATCGCGGCTATACCGAGCGCGAAGGCAGATCACTGCGCCCGACCGATACCGGAGAAATCGTCAGCTCGTTTTTGGAAGAAAACTTTACCAAATACATCAGCGACTCATTCACCGCCGAAATGGAAGACGAGCTTGATGAAATTGCCGACGGCGCGCGGGATTATGCAAAAACCCTGCGTGATTTTTACGAACCATTTTCACGCGACGTGGCTTCCAAAAAAGACATCGCCAAGCTCACCACGCTCGGTATGGCGCCCAAAGATATCCTGTGTCCCGTCTGCGGAGCGCCCATGGTGATCAAACTCGGCAGATCGGGAAAATTTTTAAGCTGTTCGCGCTTCCCCGAATGCAACGGCATGCGCTCGCTTGACGGTACCGAGCGGCAAGGGCCGCGCGAGACGGGCGAAGCATGCCCCGAATGCGAAGAGGGCAAGCTCATAGAGCGCGAAGGCAAATTCGGCAAGTTTATCGCATGCAGTAGATACCCGAAGTGCAAATATATTAAAAAAGACGAAAACTCAAACAGCGGGGAGAAGACGGGCGTTGCCTGCCCCGTATGCAAAAATGGAGAAATGGTGGGACGGCGCGGCCGCTTCGGAGTTTTCTACAGCTGTTCCAACTACCCGAAATGCAAATACGCGATCAAGGCAAAACCAACCGGAGCCGTCTGCCCCCTTTGCAATTCCCTCATGATGGAAGGCACCAAAACCATCCCCGAGAGATGCAGTAACAAAGAGTGCCCCAATCACAATCCGCACAAAACGGAGAAAAAATAAATCCAGCACCTTCCCGCGCAGTATTGAACCCCGCGGGAAGGACTTATATTCTCCATTCATCCCCGCGCCAAGCGACGCGGGGTATTCTGGAAGGTGCTGGATAAAGAAACAAAAAATAACAGACGGATCGCAGATCCGCCTGTTTGTTATAGGACGGCGATAAAAATTCTTACGCCTCCTTGATCATTTTGCCGATGATGCCGCGAAGTTCCTCCTCCGAGTAAAACTCCATGACGATCTTGCCGCGCTCGCCTACGCGCTGGAGCTGGACTTTGGTGCCAAATCTCTCCTCAAGCCGCGACTGCCACTCCTGCACTTCCGGATCCACGATGCGCGACGGACGCGCGCGCGGCACCAAAGTTTTGCCCCCAATCTGGCGCGCACGGTTTTCCGCCGCGCGGACATTGAGCCCGTCGGATACGATTTCCTTATAGAGCGTTGCCTGCTTTATCCCATCGTCTCCCGCCATCAGGATCGCGCGCGCATGTCCTTCACTGATGATGCCCTGCGAGAGCGCCGTTTGAATATCTTGCGGTAGCGTCAAAAGCCGCAGGGCGTTGGCCACCGCTTCGCGTGATTTGCCGATACGTCCCGCGATCTCGCGCTGGACCATATGAAATTCATCCACCAGTTGTTTGTACGCGCGGGCGCGTTCCAGAGCATTGAGATCCTCGCGCTGTACGTTTTCAATCAAGGCAAGCTCAAGCCGGATACGGTCATCGGGTATACCGCGACGGATGATCGCGGGGATCTGCGAGAGTCCCGCCATGCGCGACGCGCGCATCCTGCGCTCCCCCGCGATCAGCTGGTACCGCACTTCAAGTCCGGTCGGCGTCTCCATTTCGCGCTTCGTCACAAGCACCGGCTGTAAAATACCGTGCTCGCGGATGGATGATGCCAGATCCTTGAGCGCCGATTCGTCAAACTCGCGGCGCGGCTGAAAGGGATTGGCGTCCACTTTATCAAGCTCAATCCAAAATACCGACTCGCCGCGTCGCGGCACAAAGTGGTCCTGATAACTGCGCGCGGGTGTGGCACCCGCGGTCTCGGCCACAGTCGCTTCTTCCGCAGATGCGGCAGGCGGAGCCGTTGCCGCATCGGACGCGGCAGACGCCTCCTCGGCCTGCCTGTCGGGGATCAATGATTCAAGTCCTCTTCCCAGTGGATCGCTCATGATTCAAATCTTATGTATACCTTCAAGTTTTAATACTTCTTCGGCAAGCTTGCGATACGCTTTTGCGCCGTGGCTGTACGGATCGTATTGCAAAATAGTCTTCCCAAATGACGGCGCTTCGGCCAGACTCACGTTGCGCGGGATCACCGTCTCAAAGACATAGCCCGGAAATTTGCGCCGGATTTCTTTGGCGACCGCGCGATGCAGGCGCGATTTATGATCATACATCGTAAGCAAAGCTCCCATCACGCCGATGCGCGTTTTCAGATTGGTATTCACGAGCTGGACCGTACGCAGGAGATCCGCAAGCCCCTCAAGCGCGTAGTATTCACACTGCACGGGGATGATCACCTTTTGCGCCGCCGTCAGCGCATTGACCGTCAAAAGACCGAGGCTGGGTGCCGAATCAATCAGGATAAAGTCGTATTTCCTCTTCAGCGGCTCAAGCGCATCTTTCAGTTTATACTCCCGCCTGCGAGTGTCAACCAATTCCACCGCGGCCCCTGCGAGCGCCGCAGTTGCCGGCAGTAAGTCCACGCCGGACATCTGTGTCTTTTTTATGATCTCCTCTGCGGGCACCCGCCCGATGAGCGCGTGATACACGCCCTGCTCGATCCTGCGCGGATGCGCGCCGATGCCCGAAGTCGTGTTTGCCTGCGCGTCAAAATCCACAATAAGCACTTTTTTGCCGTACGCCGCAAGAAACGCGGCTAAAGACTGGGTAGTCGTACTCTTCCCAACTCCCCCTTTTTGATTGCATATCGTAATAATCCGCGCCATAAGTCTCTCAATAATAGTCCATCGGAGGCGAAATTTCAATCCGCCGACCGCTTGAAAATATGCGCGTTTTGCGATACCGTACGCCTACGGGCGAGTGGTGGAACAGCATACACGTACGACTCAAAATCGTATGAGCGAAAGCTCTTGAGGGTGCAAGTCCCTCCTCGCCCATTAATATGCCAAAAGCAAAGCTTCCCGCAAAAGAGTTCTCATGGACGCCTGAACTGGCCTATGCGGTCGGATTACTCGTCACCGACGGTAATCTTTCAAAAGACGGTAGGCACATCACCATGAGGTCTTCGGACAAAGGACTCCTCGAGACTTTTCGAATGTGCCTCAATCGCAAAAAAGACAAGATCGCGCAGTCGCATAACGATGGTTACGCAACAAAACCAAGTTTCAGAGTCCAATTCAGCGATGTCAGATTCTATAATTGGTTAGTAAGTATCGGCGTCAAACCGGCAAAAACATATACCATTGGAACTATTAAGATTCCATACTATTATTTCAGAGATTTCCTCCGTGGCCATTTGGATGGGGATGGCACCTTATATACCTATCGCGATACATACAACGTTTACAAGGATAAAAGATATTCAAACACTCGTGTTTACATGAAATTTATTTCCGCAAGTGAAGCTCATATACAATGGCTGCATAGCATGATTATTGCCCATTCGCCAGTACGAGGCGTATTAGAAATCAAGAAACCATACCGTGAACGAAGAGTGCTGATGTGGGGAGTCAAATTCTCCAAATATGAATCTCTTGCGCTTCTCCGTTGGCTCTACTATAAAGATAATCTCCCTGCCCTTGAAAGAAAGAGGATCATCGCCCTGAATCTACTTAGTCGGGTCAAAAATGGCAGACTTATAAGATAGGTTTTGTTCTACTCCCCCTACTGTGGAAACCGTGACACAAAACACTTGCTTATTCTGTAGCTTTTTTGCTGAGAAGTCTCATATCCTTCTTGAGACGAGCCATTTCTTTGTTACTTTTGACAACTTTCCAGTAAACAGAGGGCACTCACTCATCATCCCCAAACGACATTGTAGCGATGTCTTTATCTTAAATACGGATGAGTGGGCGAATCTACCGATTGCAATAGAAAAAACAAAATCTGTTTTGGATCAGGAGTTCAAACCTAACGGCTACAATATTGGAGCAAATTGCGGCAAAGCCGCAGGACAGACTATCTTTCACGCTCATGTCCATGTCATTCCCCGTTATGATGGAGACGTGCCCGATCCACGCGGAGGAGTAAGAAATTTAAAAGAGTCTCTCGTTAAATATGATCATCACGGCGATTAAAACACGCGCGCTCGTGCCGCCAAAGGACGACTTGCGGGCGGCGATTTCGGACGCACTTCCCGCGCTCCGGGAGCGCTCGGTGCTTGCGATCACGTCAAAAGTAGTCGGCATTGACGAGGGACGATGTATCCCCAAAAAAGACGCGCCCGACAAGGACGAGCTCATCAAGCGCGAAGCGGATCGCTACCTCTCGCGCGATTTCGTACCCAACCGATGGGTCATGCACACCGTCAAGCACGGCATTTTCATACCAAGCGCGGGGATTGATGAGAGCAATGCAAACGATCACTACATTTTGTGGCCGCGCGACCCGCAAAAAAGCGCTGAAAATCTCCGGCGCTGGGCGTGCGAACACTACAAAATCAAGCATCTTGGCGTCATTGTCACAGACTCGCACACGATCCCTTTGAGGCGCGGGACGCTTGGCATCTCGCTTGGCTGGTGCGGCTTCACGCCGATCCGCGACTACCGTGGTGAGACGGATATCTTTGGCAGGCAGTTTGCCATACAGATCGCAGATATTGCCGACGGCCTTGCGGTTGCGGCAGTGCTTGTCATGGGCGAAGGCCGCGAAACCACCCCTGCCGCCGTCATTACCGACGTGCCCTTTGTGGAGTTCACGGATAAGCCATACGCTCCGGAAAAACCTTTTTCGTCATTTCAAATTGAGGCGGAAGAGGATCTCTACTATCCTCTTTTTTCACAGCTTCCGTGGCAAAAAGGAGGCAGTGACGCGTAACGCTCTGTCGTTTCGAGTCATCACGCGATACGCGGCCCATGCGGTGGTCATGCCAAGTATCGCCCCTGCCGCGACATCGCTCGGCCAGTGCACTCCCGCGATCACGCGGCTGATACTCACGATGCCTGCGACAAAAAGAAATACTACTCCCGCTTTGCGGTGTACGAAAAACACGGCGACCGCAATAGCAAACGCGAGGGTCGCGTGCCCCGACGGAAACGATCGCCCCAGAGCGTGATCCACAAGCTGATGCACGACAGGCATTATTTCATATGGCCTGCTACGGGCAACCATAATGCGTACGGGCTCGGCAATCACTACGCGCGCCACAAAACCTGAAACAAAAGCCAGTACAAGCATAAAAAATGCTTGCTCTCTGTTTTTCTGCGCCCATAGACCCGCCAACGCCAGCACGCCCGCGATCATGGCAAATATCAGATACACTGCGGAAAATCGCACCGCCATGTCAAAAAAGGACGCGACGCCGGCCAGTGAATTGAGAGCTCCGAAGATTGCGCGATCTATTGTATAGATCATGGTTTTGCAAGCGTCAAAAGATTTTTTAAAAGTATCGTGACAGTCAGCGGTCCGACCCCTCCGGGCACGGGCGCCAAGAATGCCGCTTTTGCCGCGACAGATGATTCGTCAATATCGCCGACGACTTCTCCCTCCGATTCGGATGATCCCGCATCAATCAATATAGCGCCGTCTTTGACCATATCGCCTGTTACAAACCGCGGACGCCCGATACCGGAGATCACGATGTCCGCCGCGCGGATGATCGCCGCGCGGTCTTCGGCGCGCTCGCTTATCACCGTCACCGGCGCATGCTCCTGCATCAGCCACAGCGCCACGGGCCTGCCGACGAGCCTCCCTGCTCCGAGCACCACGGCGTGCAGATTGCGGTATTGGATCTCGTATTCATCCAGAAGCGTCCGTATGGCGCCCGCGACCGGCGGCATGATCGGACTTTTACCCGTGGCAAAATCTCCGACCGCGCGCGCACTCAAGACATCGGTGTCCTGCTCCGGCGGAATCGCGTTGAGAATATATTGCACATTGAGATGCGGCGGCAGAGGCAGTTGGATGATGATCCCCGTATTTTTTCCTTCATGCACGATCTCGGCAAGCCTCCTGCGCAGTTCATTGGTCGTGATATCGGCGGGAAAAGGATACGTACGCACGTCAATACCCACCGCATCTGCGGCTTTCTTTTTCTGTGCGATGAAGCTCTTGATCACCGGATCATCGCCGACGACGACCACGCCAAGGCGCGGTCTCTTGGAAGCGCCTGCGGCTTTTTGCGCAAGCTCCGCAAGCAGTCGCTCCGCGATCTTTTTTCCGTCCAGTATCTTCATGATGAAATGGTAGCAAAGGAACAGCAAAAGAGGAAGTTCCCTGCGGGAAACTTCCTCTTGATCGCGCTGTCCTCTAACGGGGTTCACTGAAAAGCCATCCACATAATCACGCCAAGACACACAGCGATCATGGCCAGAATCCCCCACATGATGCCATCACTGCCTCTCTCCGGCACGATATACTCCCCTTAGGCGATAGGAAATCTCGCACAAAGACCCGCTACTTGTTTTTTTGTACTCTTTATATCCGCTTTCAGCAATACACTGGAAATGATGCGCGCGATCTCGCGCATTTCTTTTTCTTTCATGCCGCGCGTGGTGACCGATGGCGTGCCGATGCGGATGCCCGACGGGTCAAACGGCGAGCGCGTATCGTACGGGATCGTATTGCGGTTTACCACGATACCCGCTTCCTCCAGCCGATCCTGCGCCTCGCGGCCGGAGATGCCGAGCTTGGTCAAATCAATTAGCATGAGGTGATTGTCCGTGCCGCCCGACACTATCTCAATTCCGTGTTTTTGCAGTGCTGACGCAAGCGCATCCGCATTTTTTACGATCTGCCGTCCGTATTTTTTGAAAGCCGGCGCCATCGCTTCTTTCAGCGCCACGGCAATCGCCGCAGTCTGATTGTCGTGCGGCCCTCCCTGCAATCCCGGAAACACGGCCTTGTCTATCGCCTGCGACAAGCTGATCTCTTTTTCGCCCGCCCGCAGGACGCGGTCATTGCGCGAGAAGATCAGGGCGCCGCGGGGCCCGCGCAGAGTTTTGTGCGTCGTCGTAGTTACGACATCCGCATGGGGAAAAGGTGAGGGATGCGCGCCCGCAGTCACGAGGCCCGCGATATGCGCCATATCTACCATGAGATACGCATCGCATTCGCGCGCAATCGCGCCAAACTTCTCAAAATCAATCACGCGTGAATACGCCGTGGCTCCGGCAATGATCATCCGCGGTTTCTCTTTCTGCGCAAGCTCGCGGATCGCGGCATAATCAAGATATCCCTTGCGATCTACGCCGTAGGGTATCATCGTAAACAGTTTACCCGAAAAATTCACGGATGCTCCGTGCGTGAGATGCCCGCCAAAAGACAGACTCATCCCCATCACTTTGTCTCCGGGCTTAAGTAGCGCAAAATATACCGCCATATTGGCGGGAGATCCCGAAAGCGCCTGCACATTGACGCTCCATTCTTTATCCAAACTGAAAACTTTTTTTGCACGCTCAATCGCAAGCAATTCAATATCATCAATCACGCGGTTGCCCGCGTAGTAGCGCTTGCGCGCATATCCTTCGGAGTATTTATTGGTCAGCTCCGAGCCGAGTGTCTCCCGCACCGCCCGCGAGACGATGTTTTCCGACGGGATCAGGTCAATCGTATTCTGCTGGCGGCGGGCTTCTGCGGCGACGAGTGTTGCCACTTCCGGATCATATTTTTTGAGTTGAGTCATGGTATGAGTTTAAACAGTATCACTCCCCAATGGGGTTACGCTACGTTTTGTGATGTCGAAAACTCATACCATACCAGTACTTCTATATTAACAAAAACCCTTATGTATAGCAACGCCGCCTGAAAAAGATGAGCTAAAATGCAGACCTCATGGGCGGGGTTGACCGCCTCCCTCTTGGCATGAAATACTTACTCTACTATGAGCATGAAATCGCCCCAAGAGCGCACTCCCGATTCCCAATATCAAAACCTTCTCCGCAAGATTCTGGAGGAAGGTACCGAAGTCTCGCCAATCCACGGCGAGAAAGCGCGCATGCTCGTAGGACAGCAGTTGCGCTACTCGCTTGCCAACGGCTTCCCCGTGATCACCGAGCGCGATCTTTCGGGCGGCATGTTTACCGGGGCTCTGGCCGAGCATATTGCGTTTCTCCACGGCGCGCGCACCCAAAAAGAGCTTGAAGCATTCGGGTGCAAATGGTGGAAGCCGTGGGTAACCCGCGAAAAGTGCGACATCTTCGGGCTTCCCGAAGGCGATCTTGGCGACGGCTCGTATGGCGCGGCATGGGCGGCATTCCCAACCCGCGAGGGCGCGCCTTTTAACCAGATCAAAAACCTCGTCCGGCAGATCCGCGAGCGGCCGTATCTTCGCACGCACTTTGTCTCCCCATGGATCCCGCAGTACGCGCTCCAGCATTCGGAGCTCAAGCGCAAAGTCGTCGTAGCACCCTGCCACGGATGGATACATGTACTCGTATTTCCGGAATCCCGCGAGCTTACGATCCACCATTTCCAGCGAAGCGCTGATTTCCCCGTCGGAGTGCCTTTCAACATGATCCAATACGCGGCGTTTGGCATGATGCTCGGGCAAGTCCTCGGATATACGCTGAAAGATGTAGTCTATACTTTCTCCGACGTCCATATGTATGAGAGCCAGTACGACAAAGTAAAAGAATTGCTGGCACGCGAGCCGCGCCGTCTCCCCACCGTCACGCTTGATCCGGCAGTCAAAGACATTTTTGATTTCCGGCCCGAGCACTTCACGCTCTCCGACTACGAGCCACACGGCAAAATGTTTATCCCGACGCCTGTTTAACATCCGCAACATCACAACATTCATACAATCGTAGAGATGTTGTGATAATGTGATTCCTTATGATGCAAAGACGCTTCGTCAATCTGAAAAACGCTTTCAGACCAAACAGTACATACAAAGACATCATCAGCAAAATCCGGCAGGATAGCGTCTGCCCGTTTTGTCCCAAGTACCTCGCCCAGTATCACAAAAAGCCCATCATCAAGACCGGGCGCTTCTGGCTTCTCACGGACAATATGTATCCGTACGCGGGAGCGCGCCATCATCTCCTCCTGATACATAAAAAACATATTGAGCGATTTGCCGAGATATCTCCCGCCGCATGGCAGGAGCTGGAGCGTCTCGTCGCTTTTGCAGTCAAAAAAAGAGCCATCAAAGGAGCGGCTCTCGTCATACGCTTCGGCGATACATCCTACACCGGCGCGTCCGTCTCGCATCTACACGCCAATATTATCGCAGGACCCGGAGCCCGCAAAAAGCACGACCCCGTCATGTTCTGCGTGGGATGAAAGCCAAAAAATGATTTCAGCCGGCAATCCTAGAGATGCCGGCTGATTTTTTGCTTGTTTTTTCAGTTATTGTTGTGGGCAGGGATCTTACGGCTCCACAGGCAATATCCGAAATTTTCTTGCACAAGAATAAACGAGTATCGGAGGATAGACCCGTATTTCTTGAGGAGAGACGCATCCATCTGCTCATGCAAAAACAGGTCGGCAAGCTTGCGCTCCATGCGGAGCATCGTCTCCTCCAGCCGATCTAGCGC
>CAZYED010000023.1:0-1440 GCA_964646295.1 uncultured Candidatus Saccharibacteria bacterium
TCAGATTTTGGACAACGGCCGCCTGACCGATGCCAAAGGACGCGTGGTGAATTTCAAAAACACCATTATCATCATGACATCCAACCTCGGTAGTGAGTACGTGCAGGAGATGGGCAAGCTCGGATTTGCGGGCATGGAGGAGGATACGCGCGACCGCAAGGAAGCGGATATGAAAGAAAAGATACGCAAGGCGCTTGAGCGCCGCTTCCGGCCGGAATTTCTCAATCGGCTGGACGAGATCATCGTCTTCTCGTCTCTCAAACAAAACGTCATTGAGCGCATCGTGGAACTCCAGCTTGAGCGTGTCGCAAAGCGCATGGATGGACGCGGTATTGAGCTTGCGTTTACTCCCGCAGTGAAAAAATTCATCGCGGAGAAAGGGTATGATCAGCACTACGGGGCGCGGCCGATCAAGCGCGCGATCCAGAAAGAGATTCTGGATCCCATGGCGCAGGAAATCATCGGAGGCAAGATGCCCGACGGCGGCCGCATACTCGTGGACATCAAAGACGGCAAGGCGGTATTCCTCAAGCAGATCAAAAAGACCGTAGTGCGCGAACGCGTCGCGGCAACCCTCTCGAAATCGTAAAAGACGCAAACACTCGTACGGAAATTGGTGAGGACCCCTTTACGGGGTCCTTGTTGGTATGAGGTCTATGCGGGGTGTCGCGCAGGCCTGCCATAACGGAGTATCTGCATGAAGCAGTGCCCCGCTTTCTGAAAGATATTTCTGTGAAGAGCTGCCGTTTCATCCTCGTAGCGCGTTCTGCAACGCCGTATTGTCTCTGTGATATCTTCAGCAGGTCCGCCCCATGAGGCCGTGATAGAAAAATATACGTTTTTCTCTTCCACGGGATTTTGGACGAGGAGGAATTGCGCGCCTGCGCCAGTGCTCTCTTTCCTCCTCCAAATTGCTAAACTCGTACCGTGCCCGCTCAATGATCGAATGAATCCTGCAACATTGCGTGGGACTCCAAGCCCCGGTTGGTACCAGATATTACTTTTACTGCAATGGCGGCAGTTGTACGTAATCACGTATGAGATCATCTCGTATTCCTGCTGGAGGATTGGCGGAGTTACCATATGAGAATTTGCAGAGTACTTCTCAAACATTACGTATCCTTTCACAAGAGGATTGACGTTGGAGACAAGTTTTTCATAGCAAGAAAATATTTTACTGTCAATGAAGCAAACTAAAAAGGCCGTAGCCGGGAAAGGAACCTTACATAAAAGTTGCTTTCCTGGCTACGGCCAAGTTTTTTGGTCCGCCGGTTGGCGGAAAGAGAATGTGTTGATAAAGAGCTTCTCTTTCGGATGAGAGACTGTAGCGCCTGAATGTAAATGATCGCTTGCGCGTGGGCTATGTAAGCCGAAATATCAGTGCCTCTCTGCATTCTCCCGTCCGTATGCATCTATTATCTCCTGTATGAGCGCTACGTG
>CAZYED010000023.1:1450-11875 GCA_964646295.1 uncultured Candidatus Saccharibacteria bacterium
TGAAAACGGAGAGAGAGGGCCGGAGCCCTCTCTGTTTGTTGCGACAGCTAGATATAAAAGTATTTGAAGTGGAAAAACCGCGACTGTCCATCAGGTCGCTTGTCCGCAAACGAGCCGCGAATCTGCAGATACGGCGGCAGAGTCATTCTGCGACGTGTCATTTGATGGCGCGGGATATCCCATGTACCGAGCGCATCCCGATATATCCGCGCGGTTTCAAGTATGTCCGTCCAGAAGTACAGTACGCGCGTCTCGCTAAAATCATTCCATCTCTGCAGGAAATGAATGTACGGAAGTTTTGTGATAGCGGCTTTGCCTGTCATGGGGTTGACTGCATGATATTGATATCCGGAGGTTATCGGGTGCGGCTCGGTAATCTGCCGCGCGTACCCGTCAAATACCTTGCGTATATCATCAGTCGGGATCCGGCCGATGATCGTCATGAGTGCCGTGATATTTGCTCCGCCGTGCGGGGCAGTCCACATTTTCCATGGCTGTGTGAATACCCGCATATCTGCGGGTATGGCGATGAAATTTCTTTCAAGCGGAAGATCGTACTTTTGCGCGGCCGCCTCAAGCTCTGCAAACGCCGCGGGAAGTTCCTGCGCGGGGTCGCAGGTAAGATGCATCTCATATGCGTATCCTCGCGTATAGATGGGACGCTCTACGATCTCGCCCCTGATCCAGTAGCGCTTGCGCGGTTTTTTATGGCCTACGATCATCCGCGGCCGCGAGATAAGGGAGACCTTGATGCGGTCAATATCATATTCTTCAAAATGCCTGACCGGATCGGTGAGTATTTTGAGCGCGCTGACGAGCATGGGCGGATCCTCTCTTCGGTAGATTATAGACAAATTTTCAACGATCTAAAAAGACATTGCGTACGATAGCATGTGCGAACGGCGAACGCAATTATTCGTCAACTCTTTTTCTGAAATCTTGGAAATTGAAACGCTGAGGGACAAATTTTGGTCAGGGGACAGATATCGCATCGCGGATCTTTTGCCGTGCAGATCGCGCGGCCGTGGTCAATTAAAAGATACGTTGTCTTAAACCAATCTTTTTTTGGTATCAGCCCCATAAGATCTTTTTCTATTTTCACCGGATCATTGTGTTTCGTCAGTCCGAGGCGCTGTGACAGCCGCCGCACATGCGTGTCTACGGCGATGCCGTCCACGACGCCGTATGCATTGCCGAGTACGACGTTTGCTGTTTTGCGCGCGACTCCGCGGAGCGTCAGGATATCTTGCATGGCGCGCGGGATTTTCCCGCCGAATTTTTCTTTGACGAGCTTGGCGCTCGTGAGGATGCTTTTGGCCTTGGCGCGGTAAAAGCCCGCGGCGTGGATGTCGCGCTCAAATTCTTTGGGATCAGCTCTGATATAATCCTCAAGCGCGCGGTATTTTTTGAAAAGCCGCTCCGTGATCTCATTTACTTTTTTGTCCGTGCATTGCGCCGAAAGGATGACCGCGACCAAAAGCTCCCACGGATTGGAAAATTTCAAAGCGATCTTGGCATCGGGGTATGTCTTCTTGAGGATGCGTACGATGTCGCGCGCGCGCGACGCGCGCGCGGCAGGGGGTTCCCGTACGGATTTTTTAGGTATTGAGCTATGCATATCGTTTTTTGCGCCGTCTGCGGATGAGGAGCAGGCCGTATCCTCCCGCAAGCAATACGATGTTGGGGAAAAATATCCACGGATTGCCCCAGCTCCACCCGTCTACGGTAAATGACGAGACAGGCCAGAGAAAAGGAGTGGGGAAAAACCTATGCTCATGAAAAGGGATATCGTAGAGGATGTGCAGACCCCACGCGGCCATCTCCCATACGGGTCTCTTGAGCGCCAGCCACACAAGAAGAAATACTGCGGCGAATATAATCAGGCTATGCGTGGGCCGGTACATGAAATGCACGAAATCGGGGATTGCCGACGGGGAAGGAGGCTCTACCGAGATCGGCGGCCGCGACCAAAGTCCGAGAAAAGACCCCGCAAAAAACGGGCCGAAAGACAAAAGATCCGGCGCCATACCGAAGAAAAGGGCAAGCCAAAACGACTTTTTGCCTTGCCTGCCGAAAGCAAGCGACCCCCAAAGCCCGTGCGAAAGAGTATCCATATATGTTCACACTATAAATGTTTAATTTTGATAGGACAAATTGACACCGTGCCTATTTTTTGAGATGGTACAAGGCATATGTCCAGTAATACAACCCCGACTGGCCGCATAAGCGGCCAGACAGGACTTGTGTTATGGGGACGAAAGGCATTTATTGATCAATAACCTTGCCTTATGTTTGAAGAAAATATAAGTCGGGGTTGATATACTGGATATGCGGGAGAACATCATCCCACGGGAGCTTACGGCGCGCGCGCTTACTCTCACTCTGGCGCTCTATCGCGTGACCGATCTTCTGCCCCAAGAAGAACCCCTGCGCCGCGGCATACGCGAGAAGGGAGGGGAGATATTTGCGGCTGTCATCAGCGCGCGGCATAGCACGGATCCGAAAGGAGACGCGGATCATGCATGGGTTGCAACAGAGATCCTGCTCGGGTATCTGGCTATGGCGCGTACTCTGGGATGCGCCAATCCTCTGAACTTCCTCGTGCTTGAGCGCGAATATCGGAGTCTGCGCGATGCGATAGCTCTGGAAGAAGCATCTCTCAAGGACAATGTCCGTGAGAATCCTAAAGGACAAACCGAGAAGAAATCTGAACAGAAAGGAAAGAAGAATGAGCCGGTGAGCCCCGCCAGAAACTCCGTTTCTAACGGGGTGAAGGCTCCGCCATCGTGGGCGGATGTATCGGAAAGCATGCCTCCGAGGCCGGAAAAAATAGGGTCTGCAAATGATAGGCAAAAGGCTATTATCGGACATTTGTCCGATAAAGGACAAGCCAGGATCAGTGATTTCTATGAGACATTTGATGGGGTGAGTTCAAAGACGATCCAGCGCGATCTGCAGGATTTGGTTGCGCGCAATGTGATCAGAAAAGAAGGGGATAAGAGATGGACGACGTATACTTTGGTCTAAAGCATGTTTCGTCTGATGTCCGATATAATTTTGCATTATGTCCGATAGTGAAAAACTTAAAAAAGCGGTGATTTTGGTAGCGGGCTTTGGCACGAGATTTTTGCCTGCGACCAAGGCGCAACCCAAAGAAATGCTACCTCTCGTGGATAAGCCTATTGTGCAGTATTTGGTGGAGGAAGCGGCGGCCGCGGGGCTGAAGGAGATCGTCCTCGTGACGGGCAAAAATAAGCGCGCGATTGAGGATCATTTTGATCGGGCGCCGGAGCTTGAGCAGTTTTTGGAGTCCCGCGGAAAGTCTGATTTGGCTAAAATAGTGCGCGAGATATCATCTCTTGCTCGTGTGGCCTATGTGCGGCAGAAGGAGCAAAAAGGCACTGCGGATGCGGTGCTGACTGCGCGCCCTTTTGTCGGAGATGAGCCGTTTGCCGTGATGTCGGGCGACGATATTATAGACACCGGGGACAAGCCTTCGGCTTTGGCGCAGATGATCGCGGTGTATGAAAAGTACGGCGCTCCGGTGACGTGTCTGATGCGGGTCGCCCCCGAAAATACGCATAGATACGGCGTTATTGATGGCGAGGAGGTGGAGCCCGGAGTGTGGAAAATAAAACGCGCGGTGGAGAAGCCGGCACAGGGGAGTGCGCCTACGAATCTTGCCACCATCACAAAATTCATCATGACGCCGGATTTTCTGCCGTATTTGGAGCGCGTACCTGCGGTGCATGGGGAGCTCTATATACCACCTGCGATGGAGGCATATATCAAAGACGGGCACGAGTTTTATGGGTGCGAGGTGAAAGGCGAGTGGTATGATTGCGGCAATAAGCTCGGATATATGAAAGGGGCGGTGCAATATGCCCTGCGGCATCCCGAAATAGGGGATGAATTTAGGAGGTATTTGAGGGGTTTGAGTCTGTAATTTGGACGGGAATTACCCTGAAAGTGGCAGTTATCCACACGAGACCCCTTGCTTGACTATTTTGGCTGGGTATAATAGGGTAAAGTTCGTGTGGATTGGAAGAATATCTGTGGATAAACCGACTATTGCGTGTGCGTGTGCACGTCACATATAATGGAAAGCGTAGTCATGGCACCGAGATTCATTTCTGAAGAAAGCCGATTTTTGGCTGCTTTCTTTATTTGACGCCGAAAGAGAAAAAGGACGAGTACTTTTGAGAGAAATCAATCCATATATCAGCAGAGGTCGAAAGCGGGACGTCATCTGATATGTGGATTGAAACGGCTACGAGCAATCACGGAAGCGATCCTGAATGTCCGCACATTGAAAATTGAGAACCATTGAATTGATTCAGAGTTGAAATCGTGACCTAGAGATTCCTGGGGAATCAAAGTCCGGTCGGTCTCCCATCCGATTTTGTACGGGCGCCGTGCGGCACGGGTGCAAAGCCGGGTGGGGGAAGAGACTTGACTCCACCATCAGGATTGAAAGTGAAGTATTAAGGTTAAGTAAGTATGAGCAGTGATTATTAATCGCTCTCGTTTTTGGCCTCCGAGTCGACGGATAAAAAAACGAGCGCCCCCGCCAGGAAGCCCTCTTTGTCTTTTATAACCATTAAAGCCGAAGGGAGGTTTCCATAACTTAAAAAGCAAATGAATATGAACACCAGATTTACAGGCTTGGGAGGCGGCATCAAAGCCAAGTTGGCTGTTGTTGCCGTGACCCTCGCCGTCTCTGGAGCGGCAGTATTTGTACCGGCCGCTGCTCTCGCGGATCACACGACCGCGCACACGATTGAGCAGTTGACGGCCCAGATCGCGGCCCTCCAAGCACAGTTGCTGGGACTTTCCGGAAGTACACCGGCCCCTTCAACTTCAGGAGCAAAATGTGGATTTACGCGTCCTCTTACTGTGGGTTCACGGGGAGACGACGTAATGTGCTTGCAAAAGTATTTGAACTCTGCAGGCTTTCAGATCGCGGCAAGCGGATCGGGCTCACCGGGTAGTGAGACAACCTACTTCGGAGGCTTGACTCGTGCTGCGGTCGCCAAGTGGCAGGCTGCCAACAGTGTATCTCCCGCAGTAGGATACTTCGGTACTCTCTCGCAGGCGAAATACAACGCTGTAGTAGTTGTGGCCCCGACAACCCCGACGACCCCGACAACCCCGACGACGCCGGGAACAACCCCCACGACCGCAGTCGGATCGGGTCTTACTGTAACCGCGGCAGTTGACCAGCCTGCGGCGGCTTTGGCTCCCGCAAGCGCTGCGCGCGTACCGTTCACTAAAGTCATCCTTACCGCCTCTCCTGATGGAGATGTTACGGTAAACGGACTTACGGTTGAGCGCCAGGGTCCCGGTAGCGACTCCGGTTTGTCCGAAGTCGTCTTGCTTGACGAGGAATATCTTCAGATCGGTCTTTCCAAGACTCTGAACTCGCTCCACCAGGCAAACCTCAACGAGCCGATCAAGATCCCGGCAGGTACTTCAAAGGTGGTATACCTTGGAGGCAACCGTGCGGCATCTAGCGTGAGCGTATCGGGCGAAATCATCAAACTGGCGCTCGTCGCCGTTGATGCGGGTACGACCAAAGTCAATGGCACATTGCCAATTTCCGGCAACGGCATGACGATGAACACGACCCTTACCATTGGTACGATCACCCAGCAGACCGGCGCATACAAAACAGTTGCGACGACGACTGAAGATATAGGCAAAACAGGATTTGTCTTTACTTCTATCCGCGTGACTGCCGGTTCGCAGGAAAAAGTCCTTATCAAAGGTATCCGTTGGAATCAGGTCGGTTCAATCGGCCAGGCTGATATTGCCAACATGAAGACGGTACTTGAGCCGACCGGAGGGACAAAGACGGAATATCCTGCGACAATCTCCTCGGATGGCAAGTACTACACGACGAGCTTCGGGTCAGGCGTTGAGCTTGACAAGGGAGCATCGGCTGAAATCTACATCAAGGGCGATATCATGAGCGGATCCAACCGCACAATCAAGTTTGATATCTATCGGACTTCTGACTTGATGGTATCGGGTCAGACCTACGGATTTGGTATCACTCCGCCGACTTCCGGCACAGGATTCACTTCATCCAACCCATGGTACTTCGGCTCCCAGGTGACGGTGAGCAAGGGAACTCTGAACATTGAGAACTCCACTTCAGTCCCCTCGCAGAACGTTGCGGTAAACCTTGCGGGCCAGCCGCTCGGCGCCTTCTCGGTTGAAGCGCGCGGCGAGTCTATCTCGGTTGCCCAGATGGTATTCAACCTCGGGACAGACGACAACGGTACTGCAAACGTCAACGCGGCAGATGTTACGAACATCTCGCTCTATGACGAGAATGGTAAGGTTGTCGCAGGACCGCAGGATGGATCAAGCTCCGACACGGTAACGTTCTCCGACACGGTAACGTTCCCGGCAGGCAAGCACGTATACACCTTGAAAGGTAAATACGGCACCGACTTCCCAAGCAATTCTACGGTACAGGCATCCACGACTCCGTCCACCGACTGGACCACGGTACGTGGCGTGACCACGGGCGAGACGATTACCCCGGCTCCGGCCTCGGCAATCTCGTTCTCTACCATGACCGTGAAAGCGGCTACGGTTGCGATCAGTGTATCCACCGATCCTCCGGCACAGACCGTAGTATCCGGCGCGCAGGCGTTCGTGTTTGCACGCTATCTCCTGGATTCCACAGCATCGGGTGAAGATATCCGCATGCCGTCAATTCCTCTGGAGTACAACACCGCATCCACCGCGACGAACCTGACCTCATGTCAGCTCTTTGACGGAGCGACATCGGTCACGACGGGTTCCAACATCATCAACCCGACAGCCGCGGCATCGTCCACGACATTCACCTTTGACGGATCGGGCTTCACCATTCCGAAAGGCACGGTCAAGACCCTTGACCTCAAGTGTAATATCGCATCCGGAGCTTCCGGGACGTACTCATGGGGTTACAACGGCGCATCATCTCCGACAGCGACCGGTTTGACTTCCGGCCAGTCGGCGACGATCACCGAGAATGATTCGGCGGGACAGCTTATGACGCTTACGACCTCCGGATCCTTCACGGTAGCGCTTGATTCATCCAGTCCCTCGTTTACGGTAACGGCTGCAGGCAGGACGGATGTACCGGTGGCGGTGTATCGTATTACGACGACCAATGAGGCGGTCACCATCACTGACTTCGCGCTCCAGTTGACGAGCGGGACAAGTGGTGCGGGTGCGTCTACCTCTCCGACCGATGTTACTCGCGTAACTCTGTGGGACGGCGCAAATAAAGTTGGGCAGGCCACCTTTGTCGGCAGTAGCTACACAGCTTCCACGACTCTCGGTACATGCTCGGGATGCGTAGCGTTCCAGGTACCGAAAGACAGCTCCAAGCTTCTGACCGCGAAAGTTGATCTTACAAATCAGGGCGTCTCGCAGGCGGGACTCCCGGGTACGCTCGTCCGTGTTGACTGGGACAATGCATCTGGGGATGCGACCAAGGGCACGGGTGTTGCGAGCGGCCAGCAGGTACAGAGGACATCAGGCTCCGATACTGCAAGCGATGGGGTGCGTGTATACGAATCCTATCCGACGCTTGAGTTGATCGCATTGAGCAACACAAAACTCACCGCAGGACGCGTTGACCTCTTCCGCTTCAAGATTACTGCGGCTCCGGAAGGAGATGTGGGTATTGCGAAATTCACATTCCGCATCGCCACCTCATCCGCAACCGCACAGCTTGATATGATTGATAATGCGAACATCTACGTCTTCACGGATTCCGGGTTCTCAACAGTAGCGTCCGGAGTGCAGTCGGACGGAGCGGTTTCGTCTACCAATCTTGATCTTACGGATCACTGGGCAAGCGCCTCAAGCGATCTTGAACTCTGGGCAGAGAACTCGTCTAGTGCGTCCACGACTGTTGTGATTCCGGCTGGCGGAACTCGCTACTTCGCGATCAAGGGCGATGCGACGACGGCAGGAACGCAGTTTAGCGTATCCACGCAGTTGCAGGGCGATGTGAAGTTTGTGTCCGATCTGGATTCCACGGCATACACGCCGCTTGCGTCTACCACCTTCCTTGCGACGACGACTCGTCTGCACACGGCAGGGGACAACGACTTCATCTGGAGACCGTTCTCCACGACCACGACGCAGAGTATCAACGCCAACGACTACTCCACTGGTTATGGTATCCCGGGCCTCCCGAATACCAACACCAATGCGCAGATAATGACGCAATAGTAACCTAGAGCCGCTTGTGCCCCGTGTGCGTCATACGGGTAGGCTCCAAAACCCCTCCGATTCAAATCGGAGGGGTTTTGTTTTGGGAGAATTTATGATATAATAGCCTACATATGAATATTTTGCCTTATCTATCAAAGAAATATGTTATCGGGGCGGTAGCTGGCGTATCCATTTTGGCGTTGTCAGCTCTTGGGTTTTATCTTGCCGGTTGGCGTTTTATGGGATCCCGGTCAGATACTGTACCCGGAGATAGCAATGCCCAAGTCCAAGAATCTCAAAGTAGCGAATCTGCAGGATCGGTAAAAGTTGAGGGGACGGGTATATACACCGTGGAAGCAGTGCCCTTGGATTCATCGGGGACGAAACAACCTGCATATCCGCCGCTTGAGCGGGCGCTTACGTTTCCGGCTGATTATCCCGCAGAAGCGAGGAGGATCATGACTGACAAGATCAATGCGACCATAGCGGCGCTCAAAAAAGATCCGAATCAATATAATGAATGGGTCAACTTGGGTATTTTTCGCAATAGTCTTGATGACTGGGAAGGAGCGCGGCAGATTTGGGAGTTCTTGACTATCATGAGTCCGTCCCAGCCGAGTCCGTTTGCCAATTTGGCCAATCTCTACGCTTTTTCACTGAAAGATCCGGTACGTGCCGAGATAAACCTGAAAAAAGCGATAGAAAAAGGCCCGAAAGAAACTTCTATTTATAGGTTTGGATATGAGTTTTATCGGTTTGTCAAAAAAGATGACATTGCGGCAAAGGAAATGCTCAACAAAGGCATCGCGGAGACGGATTTCCCCGATTTGAAATATCTGCGGGACCATTACGACGAGCTTCAATAACAATTACGAAAGCGTACGACAAAAATCCCCCCCGATTTGAATCGGGGGGGATTTTGAGTTATCCACAGGGACGCATTTGCATTGCTCGCGACAGGGTTTAGAATGGAACTACGTTATTACAACAGAAAAGGAAAAACGCCGCACGGGTTTCTCGTCGACCGTATGGACGTTTTCCTTTGTTAGATTAAATATTGTTCTCGTCCCTCTACTTTTATATATTTTTAAAACTATGCAGATGCAAAAAAAGTCTCTCCTGCAGATCAAAAGTTCATCTCTCACCGTTGCGGCGCTTGTTTTAGGCGCTGTTTTAGGTGTCGGGGGATCGGTATTCGCGACATCTATCGGTAATAGCATCAGCGCGTCAACCGATCTTACGGTAACCGGCAATACCGGTCTCGGTACGACGACTCCGGGCATGGTGCTTGGCGTACAGGGCGTAGGAAACTTCGCGAGCACCGGCTCTACGGTGTATTCCACGCTTACGCTCCCTTCATTTACGGCAACTTCTACCTCGGCAAGCAACGGCATCGGAACCACGACTCCGGGCTCCATCCTTTCTATCCAGGGAGTCGGTAACTTTGTAAACGCGGCGACCTCCACGCTTTACACCGACCTTGTGATACGGTCTATTTCTGCGACAACCACGATCTATCACGCGGCGGGGACGGCCTTGGTGCCTTCGTTTGCTTTTGCGAGCGACGTAGATACGGGACTATTCAATGTAAGCGGAAATATCCTTGGATTTTCTACAGGAGGGAGCGAGCGGGCGCAGTTTACAAACAGTGGCGCTTTTGGCATCGGTACGACTTCCCCGGGCGGATTCGTCTCGTTATCTTCGGCTACATCAAGCCCGGGTTTTCTCCTTGAGTACACAGGCGCGGGCCCCGCATTATATGTGGAAGATGTTGCGGATGATCCAAGTCCGTTTGTGATCGATACAAACGGCAATGTCGGTGTCGGTACTTCAACGGTAGGCTCCATACTATCGGTTCAGGGCGTTGCAAACTTCACTGCAGGAACATCCACGATTTATAGCGCGGTTTCAGTACCAAACTTTACTGCTACCACGACTACGGCAACTTCCACGATTGCCGGAGGACTGACGGTAGCAACGTCCGGAAGTGCCTCCGCATTTGGAGTTGCGACCACGGGGCCTTCGCGACTGTTGAGTGTCGGTGGCAATGCTTTGATAGGAGGTACGGGCACGACTACGCTTACGATTACTACAGCCACGGCAAGCACGGGAAGCTGTATTGAAATGCGCGCGGGATCTTCTACCCAGCTTTGGCGCATGTATATCGGAACGTCACCAGACCAGACCCCGCTTGTGGTTGAA
>CAZYED010000024.1:0-11835 GCA_964646295.1 uncultured Candidatus Saccharibacteria bacterium
CGAAGCCGAGCGCCGCTTTGTGGAGTCGCTCTCCGCATATGCGCGGCAGTTTCTCGGCGTCAAAGACAAGCCCGACGTGGAGTCTATCGACGGTCTGTCGCCGGCAATTTCCATTGATCAGAAATCCATCACCCGCAACCCGCGGTCTACTGTTGGCACTATCACGGAGATTTATGATTATCTGCGTATTTTGTTTGCGCGGATCGGCAAGCCTCATTGTCCCCAGTGCGGCAAGCCTGTGGGCCGCCAGACGCCGGATCAGATCGTCAATGCGATTACCGCACTCCCCAAGGCGGGGGAGATTGCGATCTTAGCGCCTCTGATCCGCGGCAAAAAAGGCGAGCATCGCACCGTGCTTGAAGAAATCAAGCGCGGAGGATTTTTGCGCGTGCGTTTTGACGGCGCATCGGCACTCATTGAAGACGCGCTCAAGCAAACTGTGGATAAGCAGAAAAAACACTCGGTGGAAGTCGTCGTGGATCGCTTTGTGCCGGACAAAGATATAGAACGCTCGCGCATACGGGACTCCGTGGAGACCGCGCTTAAGATCGGCAAGGGGATTGTGATGATAGCGACAAGAGACAAGAGACAAGAGACAAGTAATGACCTATCCGATATCTTGTTTTCGGAGCATTTTGCGTGCTCCGACTGCGGGATCAATCTGCCGGAGATTGAGCCGCGGATGTTTTCTTTCAACAGTCCCTACGGCGCATGTCCCGCATGCACGGGACTTGGTTCCACGCTTGAAGTAAACCCCGATCTTGTCCTACCCAACAAGCGCTTGTCCATTGCGGAGGGCGCGATACGCCCGTGGGCGTCGGCATCGCATCGCGTAGGGCGCCAGAGCTGGTATTGGTGGATACTGGACGATCTTGCGGGGCGGCACGGATTTTCTCTGTCTACTCCGGTGGAAAAACTGCCTCAAAAGATCATTGACCTTATTCTCTATGGCGAAGAAGGCGCCGCACCGGCGGACGAACCTGCCGAAGATGTCGCCGGAGACTTCTCCGAGAGTGAGCGCAAAAAAGGCGCGTTTGAAGGCGTGATCCCCAATCTCAAGCGCCGATGGAAATCCACGGACTCGGAATTTACCCGCGCGGAAATAGAAAAATATATGATGATCCGCGTATGCCCTGCATGCCGCGGCAAGCGTCTCAAAAAAGAAGCGCTTGCGGTTACGATAGCCGGACGCAACATCGCGGACATCACGCTTGAGACCACGGAAAAAGCCGGGGATTTCTTTGCAGGCCTCACGGATAAGAAAAAAGCCCTGCTGACTGCAAATGAGTTTGCGATCACGATGCCCATTGTAAAAGAGATCAGCCAGCGCCTGCAATTTCTCCGCGATGTGGGGCTTGAGTATCTCACGCTTGCGCGCGAATCCACGACGCTATCGGGGGGCGAGGCACAGCGCATACAGTTGGCGACCCAGATCGGCTCGCGGCTCACGGGCATCATTTACATACTGGACGAGCCATCTATCGGTCTGCATCCGCGAGATCATGCGCGGCTTATCGCGACTCTCAAGGACTTGCGCGATCTTGGCAATACCGTGATCGTCGTGGAGCATGACGCCGAGACCATGCGCGAGGCCGACTGGATCATAGATATCGGACCGGGAGCGGGCAAGCACGGCGGCAAGGTCATCTTTGAAGGTACACCCAAAGAAGTATTCAGCGCGCATACTCTTACCGGCGATTATCTTTCAGGACGGAAAAGCGTCGGTATCCGTGGTATGGAATCCAGAAGTAAGAAGCAGGAATCAGGAAAAGAGAAATATATTACAATACGCGGGGCGGGCGAGCATAATCTCAAAGATATTGACGTCAAAATCCCTCTGGGGAAACTCGTCGCGGTATCGGGAGTATCCGGCTCCGGCAAGTCCACGCTGGTCAACGATATTCTCGCAAAATCTCTGCTTGCGCGCCTGCATGGAGCGCACATGATCCCGGGCGCGCACAAAGACATACTCGGCACGGAGCATATCAACAAAGCCGTAGTGGTGGACCAGTCGCCCATCGGCCGCACGCCGCGTTCAAACCCCGCGACCTACACGGGCGCATTTACTTTTATCCGCGATGCGTTTGCGCGTACGCCCGAGGCGCGCGTACGCGGTTACACGTCCGGCAGATTCAGTTTCAACGTCAAAGGCGGCAGATGCGAAGTATGCGAAGGACAGGGCGTGAAAAAAATAGAGATGTATTTCTTGCCCGACGTATACGTGGAGTGCGAGGAGTGCCGCGGCAAGCGCTACAGCCGCGAAGCGCTTGAGATAGAGTATCAGGGCAAAAACATTGCGGATGTACTTGAGCTTTCCATTGAAGAAGCGCTTGGATTTTTTGCGCCGATCCCCGGCATCCGGCAGAAGTTTGAGACGCTCGTGGAAGTCGGCCTTGGCTATATGAAAGTCGGCCAGCCCGCCCCGACGCTGTCGGGAGGCGAGGCACAGCGCGTGAAGCTCGCGACAGAGCTCTCGCGCCGCGATACGGGCAATACGCTCTACATACTGGATGAGCCGACCACGGGCCTGCATTTTGACGATACCGCAAAACTCCTCAAGGTTCTCCGCGCGCTGGTAGACAAAGGCAATACGGTACTCGTGATAGAACACAATCTTGATATTTTGCGTAATGCCGACTGGCTCGTGGATCTCGGTCCCGAAGGAGGGGAGCGCGGCGGCCGCGTGATCGCAGAAGGTACTCCCGCGGATGTAGCTAAGGTAAAGCAATCATACACAGGGGCTTGGCTCAAGAAAGCGGCGTAGTGCAAATACAGCTCCTATTGAAATCAGGCGGTCTTTGAAAAGACCGCTGATATGTGGTATCCATGAGAAGACCATTTTGGCACCTTGAAAATTTTAATGCAGTATCCCGTACTCGGAAAGGATGTATATCATGTTGATTCCTTACGATCGGAGTATTATTCCTGCTTGTGATGTATCTTCACTTCAGCATCTGGCGCGGATCGCGGATGGTACGGCTCACGTCCAAGGTATCAGCGCCTACAAAGTAGGCATGGAGCTCGTGATACGTTTTGGGCTACCGGCACCCATACGCATCATCCGCTCATACCATCCCCATGCACTCATTATTTATGACCACCAAAAAGCGGGAAACGACATTCCCGCGATGGGCGCGAAGTTCGCCGCGGCTGTCAAAGAATCGGGTGCCGACGCAGTCATTCTATTTCCATTCGCGGGTCCTGCCACGGAAAAAGCATGGATCAAGGCCTGCGAAGAAGTCGGGCTTGCCGTTCTGGTCGGTAGCCATATGACGCACCAGGAATTTGTTCTAGAGCAGGGAGGGTTTATCCCCTTGGCACAGCTTGAGCGCGTCTATGACATCGCGGTGGATCAGGGTATTACGGATTTTGTCGTACCCGGCAATCAGCCCGATGTGGTAGAAAGATATCGCGATCGTATCGGACGTAGGATGAGGTCGTATGTTTTCCGGCTGTATGCTCCGGGCTTTGTCGCGCAAGGAGGCAGTATCTCCGAGGCGGGCGAGGCGGCGGGAAAGAATTGGCACGCCATTGTCGGCACGGAGTTCACCAAGCACAGGTATCCACGCGAAGTTCACGAGACGGCTCTGCAACTCACGGCCGAAATCATGCGCAAAGCATGATGGAGGAGGTATCATGGTATTCAACAAAGAGACAGCAAGCCAACTGATCCAAAACCGTGCGATCATGTTTGACCCAAAAAAGGGATGGCGGCTCAACACGCACAATCGTTATCCCGATGACACCGCCATACCGCGCTCGCCGTTCTATATTGATCTGCGCGCGCCTCTGCGTTCGGCACCGCTATTCCGGAAATGGATGATGCGGTATATGGAGATGCTTATTCGGAAGAGTGGCGTCTCTTTTGACTGCATGAGCGATGCGCCCCAAGCCGTCACGCCGCTGGTAGTTATGCTTTCGGACATGATCTGCATCCCTATGATCAGCCCGCGGCTCAATGCAAAATCCTACGGGCTTGAAAATGAGATTGATGGCTTTTGGCAAGCAGGGCAGTCGGTGGCGATCATAGACGATCTGCGTACGAGTGGTAGGACGCTCAAAGACATCATCGCGCTTTACAGGCGCAATGGCCTTATGGTCAGCGCGTGTTTTACTGTCATTGATCGTTCCGCAGAAGAAGGTTCATCTATAGATGGTGTGCCGTACTTCGCCGGATTTGAATGGAGCGAGCTGCTCGGCTTTTATCGCGACCGGCGTGTCATTACCCCCGAACTCCACGATCGCTGTGTGCGATATCCCGCGGAGCTCAAGCAATACATGGACATGCATCATCCATCAGCAGTATAAGGAGATCTGCCGCAGAACACATAAGCCCAGGCCGCGCACCCCGCCACCTGGGCTTTCTCATACCTTTATGGGGCTTGGCCCCGTAGTAGAAGTTCGGCAACATCTATCAAATGCCGTCGTAGGCAACAGCCGAACTTTCACTACGGGGCTTGAATAAACATCAACAGCCGTCTATAATCTCCCTATATTGCAGTAGACGAGAGACAGTGTTCTTTTCATCAAAATATATTCCCCGGTAGCTCAGCGGTAGAGCGACTCCCTGTGGATTATACGCAGCTTTCCCGAGTAATCGGGACTGAAAAACGAGGTGAAATCGGAGAAGTCCCAAAGGGGATAACCCCGAGCCAAGTTCCGGCTTCGCCGGAAAAGGTGTAGAGACTATCCCGAAAGGGAGTAGCTTTCCTTAAGAAGTAAGGAATGGCGAAGCGCCTTGCATCCCGACTTATGTCGGGATGATGATATAGTCCATACCAGTGGCAACATTGGATCAAATGTAAGGAGTGGGTCGTAGGTTCGAATCCTACCCGGGGACTCCCAAGAACAGTTTTGGATAACCTTGCTCTGTATTGAGCTAGCTGAGTAATATCATCAGTAAATCGTTGCTTATAAAAGAATAGTGGCTGACCCTAAATCGACCCAAATCCTATGAGTTATTGAAGTAAGGGCTATTGTATGGAACGAGATGAGTACAAAAGAATTTACGAAGAGTTCAGAAATGCCGACGAAAAATATCGGGATTATGTAGAGCAATTTTTCACACGGATGGGGGAAGGCAAAATTACAAAGAAAACTACTAAAATGCTCAATCGAGAGGAACTCAAGAAGATACAAGATTTACGGGAAAAGGCCAACATTGCACGAAAGGGCATTGATGATTTTTTTGGTATCAAGCCAGAACAGAAGACATGGCGAACATCAACGCTCCCAAAATAGAATACTTTGAAAGTTTTGCTAAGGAACTCATCGGAAAGTTCAGGCGTCTGCAAAATCTTGTGGATCACCCGACAACATCTGGTGATTACCACGAAGAAATCATACGAACGGTTTTAAGAAACTTTTTATCAAAACGCTTTTCCGTAAAGAAAGGGTTTATTTATGCAGGACCCGAAAAAGTCAGTAAACAGATTGATCTATTGGTCGTTGATGAAAATTCGCCAGCGGCCTATATCTTTCAAGAGGGGGACTTCGCAATTGTTATGCCCGAAGCTGTAGTCGCGGTGATGGAAATCAAGACAACTTTAAATGCTCCTGATTTCGATCTGTCTATTCAGAACATAGCTTCGGCAAAAGAACTAATGACATTTCCTGCAAATCTAACGGGGATTGTTTTTAGTTTTGACGGAACGCTCCCCACTGATGAAAATCTCGATGAGTGGTTCAAACGAGAAATACCATCAACATATAAAGGAAAGGAGGTAATAACCCCGGACGCGATAATGTTTTTTACTGCGAACTCTTTACTTGTGCGTTGCAACGAAAATCAAAGAATTGGACCGGATGGAAAATTTTACCATCGGTTGCTTGCCGCTAACGAAATAGCAGAAGAAACCTCTGCTCTACAACTGTCCATCATATTAGCAATGATAATTAACGCCTGTGAGCATAAACAATTTAGAGACAGCCATCAACTAGTCGATAGACAGGGGTTTAATCTTTTTCAAGCGGAAAGAGGCCGTCTACTTTTAGACCGATTTGCTTTTGGAGACGGCAAATCTACTATTACCGCCTCACAATAGAGAGCAGGAAGGGGAGTTTGTCGATCTTGTAAATCGGCAAATATAAATCCCCATAACACACGCACGGGAAGGGTGGGGCAAGTGTTATACCTTATATCCGGCGGCATCGTAGCAAACACAGACCCTCGCAACTACACAGGGCAATGGATGATCTACGAAGGCAACGGAAAAGAAGCACGAGAAGGCAATTGGACTGATTGGAGACGATTAGAACTTACAGAGCGATGTGAAGTATGTCCTACAATAATCCCTTTAGATACTTTCAGGTTGAAAAGAGAGTGTGGCCCATGGTAAATATACTGCTTTTCCTTGCAGGTTGTTTTGTACTATCGCTTCTGTTAGGTTTATCTTATGGGCAAATGATGGTAGGGTTAGGCGCGATCTCAATTCCCGCAACGCTTGTGTATAAGATCGGCAAGCCAGCTTTTGACGCTATACTTAAGGACTACTTTCTGGAATTACCAACGGAAAGTTTGATCTTTTTAGCTGGTCTACAATTTCTCTTTCTTGTATGTTTGCTCGGTGCCGCATTATTTGTAAAAGTATTCCTAAAAATACGCTTGTATGAAAAATAAGAAGATTCTTTGGACGATCGTGCTGTTTGTTGCGGCATACGGTGCCGTGGCACTTCTTGGTTTTATAACTCGTCCAAAACAAACTGTTGATATTGCCCCAGACACAATAAAGGAGGTTATAAAAGAGGTTGTCTTAAAGAAGCCAGCTTGCCCAAACACTTCGGGTTATTTCACTGAACTTAAAAACGCAGGACAGATTGTTGTACTTGCAAAAAATCTCAATTCTTATGGCGTGGATGGCCAGCTAATCAATATAAAACGTGCTGTTGTAAAGTCGGTCGGCTCTGGCTCACAAATTGCTTGCGGCTACCTTTATATTAAAGCTCACGTCGCTGGGCGAGCGCTACAGCAAGAATGGGAGCATCCCTATATAAAACCTGATGAGTTTGGTGGGCATTTGATTATGGATAATGCCGTGATCAATAGAGGAGAAAACGGTGTAACAGAACTTCTTTTTAACTTAAGTAGCATCAAGTATACAGAGGTGCTTTCAGGTGAGGCACGAAAAGCGGATTGGTCTGCTCTCTTGAATGTTTCTGATAAAACTCGGTTTGCTGTTGCATTGAATACAACAGATCAGGCAGGTGTTATAGACGAAGTTTCAATTGTATATCAATGTTGGAATCCAGAAACAGGGCAGACCACCCATGACTGCCGTTTAATTACCGAATAGCGGAGCAAGGCCGCCTCCTTGAAAGGATCAAGAGATTATGAAAAAGGAGATCAATAGAAGCAATTTTATCACACAGTACGAAGAGGCGCTAAAGGCGTTTGAGGAAAACCTCAAAGAACAGGTATCTGATTTCTTGGATAAAAATGGGGGTGAAACCACTACGCATGATCTGGTAGTTTTTCTCTTGGAAAGGGACAGTATTTTTCGCTATCTCTACGAGGAGAACTATAACAAGGCGTGGTATAGATTGCGCAAAACACTGCTCTCCCTTCATCTGAAAAAACAGATTTCTATGGGCAAAAACGAAAGAATAAGTTTTCTGAACTATAGATGGAGAAGAATATAGTGATACGCAGGGTGGGGTAGAACGAAACTATGGGACAAGAGTGAACGCAAAAGACGACTTTCCCTCCAATAAACAGGTTCTAACATCGTCCAGTAGCCGGAGTTTCTAGAAATAACATCTTAATCCGTATTTATTTCAAAAAATGACTACGAGCCATGAGTATTTCTGAAGAGCAGCAATTATTTTTTAAATCCTTACCAGAGCAAAAAAAGGTTATTCGACTTGAGAAAGCGATAGGAGTTTTAGTAAGAGTTGGAAGGTATCAACTCGAGTTATTAGATAAGTATCATAGCTCAAGTGAACCTAAAGAAATTGGATTTGGATACTTCTACCCAACGGTACAAAGTATCTGGGAAAATACTGATTTCGCTTTATCGCTTGGCAAAGGAAAGTTTCGTCATTTTGGTGTATATCCTGCACGCTTAATATGTGAAAGTGTATTTCGTCTTGAATACTATATAAATCAAAGAAAGGACCAACAAAACGAAATTTGTTTCTGGGAGATGGCACGGCTGATGAAAAGATTTTATGACGAGTTTGGAGACGAAGAATTTAAGAACCAGTATAATGGGATGATACGAGACTTAGGCAATCCAGATGTGATATATCCAAAAATTGAAGAGGATATAGCATATACAGACAAATTCCCAAAGATAAAAGTTCTTATAGAAGCAAGCAAATTACCCACTGCAAAAAACTTTTACCCGCATTATCAGTTTTTGTGTGAGAGTCACCATGGAAAACTTCTATCGTTGCATATTGCCAAAGACAGATTAAAGCAGTACAGATTTAATCTGTTTTATATCCTACTCTTTTTAAAATGGTTACTGCTTATTATTGATGCATATATTCAAAAAGTAACTAAGAGTATGGTTGATGACGCGATAAGAAAAGCTGATGAGATTGTCTTCTCAACTCCATAAAACTCTTTTATGCAATAAAGTAATAGTTTTACACACCCCCCCCCTTGTAAATTTACGTGCGTACGTTATACTACACGTGTGCTTGTAGGGCGTCAGCCCTATTCGGCTAATTCATAAGCCGAAGGCAAGCATAACAAAACTACCGCCGTAAGGCGGTGTTTTTGTTGTGCGGGTATTTTCAGTTTTCTCAAACCCATTGACACTACACATCCACGATGTGTATACTAGCAACATGACCACAAAAACCATTGAAAGAGCGTATAAGCGCATCAATATAACCTTGCCGAGCCAGACGGTCAAGCTTATTGATCGCGTGGTTGAGAAAGGGGAGCGGAGCCATGTGATTGACACGGCGGTATTGGAGTATATCAAGAAAACAGGCAAAGACAATCTGCGCAAACGTTTGAAAGAGGGGGTGATCAGTAATGCAGTACATGATCTCGCGTTTGCCGGAGAGTGGTTTTCTCTTGACGAAGAAGCATGGCGAAAAAACAAGAGGTAAAACGGGGAGAGGTTTATCTTGTCTCATTTGATCCAACCGTAGGATCGGAAATCAAGAAAACGCGACCCGCCGTGGTCATTCAGAACGATATTGCGAACCGCTACAGTCCGGTCACTATTGTCGCGGCCATTACCTCCGGCACAGAACGGTGCCCGCATCCGACCGATGTTTTGATTCAAAAAAATGAAGCCGGACTTGCTTTAGATTCGCTCGTCCTCCTCAATCAAATACGTACGATTGACCGACGACGTCTAATCAAGCGTCTCGGCGCCGTATCTTCCGCCACTGCGAAGGCAATTGATATCGCACTGAAGATCAGTGTGGGACTCACTGAAATGTGAGGATCGTATCAGTAAAACGCAAAACTCCAGCGGGCCTTGCGGCTGGCTGGAGCGTGTATGTCTTTGTTGTACCTGACAGGTGTAGGGAGTCAAGGGGGGTGGGGATAACTCAACAAATCAAACTGCAATGATATCTGCCGGAATGCCTCCTATTTTGTAGAAAAATCCGGTTTTCCCCTCCCAAGTCATGACCAAACCCGCTACTGACCTACTCTTGCGTCAGTGCCCGGAGGATAGCACAACTGCGGCCCACTAGGAAATTTTGATTTATTAAGAAGTTCGCGCATTTGATATTTTCCTTCTTCTGCGGCATTCAACCATTGATCAATAAATTTTTGAGTTACGGTAAGCTGATTAAATTTTTCCACCAAAGCTTTCCTATCGTTTTCCTGCAGAAAATTTGACCAGCAGGCATGGTTTTTTACATAGCGGTAGTTGTTGAAAAGATATTCAAGTCCCACATGGCTGTTGCGGTTTGTTGGAAGAGCATTGGTTGCAATTGAATCGCCTTTTTTAACTCTGCTTCCAACCTTAAGTCCGGGAACTAAATAAACATGTTCATATAAAAATCTCCAGCCTTCGCCTTGTCTTACGCCGTCTGCAACCAAAAGTCCCAAATAATATCCACCTTCTCCATCCTTCATTTCATAACTTTTAATGAGACCGTCCGCGACGGCATAGAGCGGAGCGCCATTCGGCAGAGGTATATCTACTCCGCCGTGGCCATACTGCGCTTGATCTCGGCTGTGTCTGACAATTCCAAAGGGACTAATTAACCCTTCAGTGCTTTTGGACATGTCATTGAGTCTAAATGGAAGCGCCAAATTTGCCGGAACATCATACTCGGAAAAGATTGGTAATCCAGACAGTCCGGCTTTTGCAGTTTCCTGTTCTGCCGCCGGTGCAGTTTTTGGAGGGGCGTTTTTGGGAGAAATATCAACCGGTTTGGGGGTAGGATTGACTTTCAGTTCATTTTTTGTTTCTTGCGCTACGGGGTTTTCTTCTTGAACCGTGATTCTCTTGGAATCTTTCTCCTTTACCGGATTTTGAGATACAACTGCAGATGGTTCATCTTTTCGTAAAAAAAGAAAGCCGCCAATTCCGGCTGTGATTCCCAGCATCGCAAAAATAATAATAATTGCTGTGATACCTTTTTGTTGTCCCATATTGTAAGCAGGGCGAGACGCAATAAATGAGAAATCTTTTCTAGCTAAAAGCTTGCTCCTTGTAGGCGGCCGCTTTGAGTATCTTTATCGTACTGCGCTTCAATGAGTTTGGTCTCGTTGTCGTGCGCGTTTGCTACCGCCTTGTATGCCCGGTCAAATTCTTCGCAGGTCTTATATCCCGGAAGCGATAAAAGCTTCTGAAATAAAATATCCGTTCTTTCGGCTTCAATTTTGGAGTGGCCTTCCTCATGAACTTTCAACGCGGCAATAAATGAATTCCATTTGGCAACTATATCGGCCGGCGCGCCGGACGATGAAACCCATCGGGGATACGTATACGTAATGGAAACATCAAATCTCGTCAAAACTGTTTCGCACAAGCCCGGCGATTGTCTTGTTGAAAACTTAATGTTCGTTTCAGCCGTTGTGGCGCCATCGTGCCCTACCAGAAAAGATCCGCTTTTTGACCGTTCCATATCGGCGCGGATTTCGTCTCTGGTTGAACCGTTCGCGTCGTAATATGCCGTCGCATACGTAAAAGCAGGCTTGCTCACAGAAGACGGTTTTACCGGCTGTGCTTTTGCCGTCGTTTCCGCCTGCGGCGTCTCCTTCTCATCCACTACAGCAGTCGGCTCCTGTGGGGACAGAAAACCCATACCCTTGCCCGCCAATATCGCGACGACTCCAACCGCAAAGATAGCTATTGGAATCAGTAGTATGCCTATGAAAACTTTCTTCATATTATAATTACTTTATAAGTGCGTTTTTTTTGGGTAAGTAAGATAACCAACACCGCCTCCTAGTATACTACTGTCTCTCATAGAAAACTATACAAGTATGGATTTTTGCGGTATTGCGGCGGATTTTGTTTTTGATATACTGGTGAGATATGTCTTATGAACATCCGCTGTCTGATGAAGAGTGGTACGACACTGCGCGTGCAAAAATTGAAACATATCTGCCCGCGATAGATCCCGCTCTTGAGGTGCGCGTGCATCCGGTCGCGGTACGGCGCATGGAAGAGGGAGATTATGAGACGCTGGCGCTGTCTTTTGCGCACGCGAAAAATCCCGGCCTTGGCTGGACCATGGAGATACGCAAGGATTTTGACTATATAGATCGCGATCTTGAAGCGGCGATCAAAAGGATTTACGAACAGCGAGTACGCATTATATGAAGACATCGGGCATCATTCTTATGGGAGGCGTGGTGATAGCGGCAGGGTTTATGGCTCTGGCGTTTTTTGGTGGTTCCGACGATGCGGT
>CAZYED010000025.1:0-11671 GCA_964646295.1 uncultured Candidatus Saccharibacteria bacterium
TAAGTTTGTCCGTCATGGAGGCAAGATGCAAAAAGAGCAGGAACTGAAAGCCGCAGAGGCGGAAAAGGCGAAAGCGGCACCCGCTGCGCCGGAGAAAAAATAATACAGGACTGAACCGTATTTATGGAAATCAAAGCACAACTTCGCCATCTGCATATCGCTCCGCGCAAAGTCCGCGCGGTGGCGGGGCTGATTCGCGGCATGGGAGCCGTGGATGCCGAGCGGGAACTGGCGCATCTGATCAAGCGCTCAAGCGATCCTTTGCGCAAGCTTTTGCGTTCCGCTTTGGCAAACGCGACGCACAATTTTCATCTGGATGAGGCGGGCATTCGCGTGAAAGAGATACGGATAGATCCGGGACCTGTGTCGCGCCGTTTTCGTCCCCGCGCGTTCGGCCGCGCGGCTCCGATCAGGCGCCGCACGAGCCATGTGATTTTGATATTGGAAGCCAAAGGAATCGCCCCGCGTCCGCGTACCCGCAAGGGGGAAGCGCCGATTGTGCGCGAGGCGACGCATGAAGATATGCGCCGCGATGCGGACGATACGCGCGGCGATAAGTCGGGGGATCGGGAAGCGGAGACAGGCCCGCGCAAGACAAAACCCGTATCTCTTGCGCGCCGCGTATTCCAGCGCAAAGCCATCTGATATTAGCAACATGTATCAAGTAACATGAGACACGAAGCGAGCACGAATTAAATAAACTTATAAATCCTTGCTACTTGTTGCCTGTCTCTTGTCTCTAAAAAAGCTATGACTCATCGCGTACATCCATACATATTCAGAATAGGCGGACTTACCACATGGAAGTCACGCTGGTTTAATCCGACCCGTTTTCAGGAGTATCTGCGCGAGGATACGCTTCTCCGCGCATGGCTTGAGCGGACATTCCGCGCGGCGCACCTGAAGGCCGTTGAAATTGAGCGCTTCCCGAATTCTCTGCATATCATTTTCAAAACCGCGCGTCCGGGCATCCTGATCGGACGCGGCGGAGAGGGCGCACAGAAAATCAAGCGGGACATTGAGCGTTTTCTTGCGCGTCTCGGCCCCCGCCCTGCCCGGAGCAAATACGCGCCTGGACCTACCAAAAAGCCCGAGATCAAGATCACGATTGAAGAAGTCCGCTCGCCCGAGACCCATGCCGCGATCGCGGCGCAGATGATGGTGGAGGATATTGAAAAGCGCCTGCCGTTTCGCCGCGCGCTGAAGCAGGCTTTGGATAAAGTATCGTCCGCGCGCGAAGTCCAGGGCGTAAAAATCGCGATCAAGGGGCGTTTGGACGGCGCTGAAATGGCGCGCTACGAATGGGGCAAGCGCGGACGGATTCCTCTGCAGACGCTTCGCGCGGATGTTGACTATGCCGAGAAAACAGCGTATACCGCATATGGTACGATCGGTGTGAAAGTATGGATTTATAAGGGAGACGTTTACGAGAAGGAAGTAGGTAGTAGGTAGTAGCATAATTTACTACAACCTATAACCTACAACCTACGTTATGTTGCAACCCAAAAAGGTAAAACACAGAAAATGGCAAAGAGGCCGGACTCGCGGTACGGAAACCCGCGGCACCGAGCTTGCCTTTGGCGCGTACGGGCTGAAAGCTCTTGAGGCGCGATGGATTACCGCGCGCCAAATTGAGGCCGCTCGCCGCGCGATGACGCGCTCCATTGAGCGCGGGGGTAAAGTGTGGATACGCATTTTTCCGGACAAGCCGGTGACGAGAAAACCGCCCGAAGTGACCCTTGGAGGAGGCAAAGGATCCGTAGATCACTATGTAGCGCCGATCAGAAGCGGGAGGATTCTTTTTGAAATGGACGGAGTGACCCGCGAAGTCGCCGAAGAGGCGATGCGGCTTGCGGCGCACAAGCTTCCGGTCAAGACTAAATTTATTTCCGAGTCATGAAAATGAAAGAATTGCGGGGGAAGTCGCCCGAAGATCTGACGATGCTTCTTGCGGAGAAGAGGAGCCGTCTTGCGGAATTACGGTTTCTGACGGCGCAGAAAAAGATAAAAAACGTCCGCGAGACCGGAGCTGTGAGACGCGATGCGGCGCGGATACTGACGCTTTTGAAGACCTTAACCCCTCAACCCTAATATATATGCGGACAGTACAGGGCACCGTGGTGTCAACCAAAATGCAAAAGACGATCGTGGTCCGGGTGGACCGTCTGAAAAAGCATCCCAAGTATGGGAAGTATTACCGCGTCTCGGGCAAGTTTAAGGCTCATGATGAAAAAGGGGAGTACCGCTCGGGCGACATCGTACTGCTTGAAGAGACGCGGCCGCTCTCGCGAGACAAGCGATGGCGTGTCGCGAGTCTGGTGAAGCGTCCGGCGGAGGTAGAGCCCGAAAATCAGCAGGAAGCACAATAATCTTATTATATGATTCAGACACGTAGCATGTTAAAAGTCGCGGATAACTCCGGAGCAAAATTGCTCCAGGTGATCAAGGTATTGGGCGGCTCGCGCAGGCGCTATGCGCGTCTTGGAGATATCGTGGTGGCATCGGTGAAGATCGCCGAGCCCCGCAAGGCGGTGAAAAAGAAAGATGTGGTCAAAGCCGTCATTGTCCGCCAGCATGCGCCCTTCCGGAGAGCCGACGGCTCATACGTGCGTTTTGATGATAATGCGGCGGTGGTCGTAGACGGCGTGGAGCCGAAGGGCGGTCGTATTTTCGGCCCCGTCCCTCGGGAGCTCCGCGACCGCGGATTCGTAAAAATTATTTCCCTTGCGCAGGAAACGGTATAGACGAGTTTGTAGCTGGTAGAAGATACGAAATACCGCTACAACCTACAACCTTATGAATATCAAGAAAGGCGACAATGTAAAAATCATTTCCGGCAATGACCGTGGGAAAACGGGCAAGGTTATCGGCGCGTTTCCGAAAGAATTGAGGATCACCGTGGAGGGAGTGAATATAAAAAAGAAACACGTCCGTCCCCGCGCGCAGGGGCGCAAGGGGGAGCTTGTAAAAATGCCTTTGCCGTTTCCGGCATCGCGCGCGATGCTTGTCTGCGGCTCATGCGGGCGGGCGACCCGGGCGCACATTCTGCCGGGCGAGACAAAAAAACAGCGCGTGTGCCGTAAATGCGGGAGCGCCATATAATCAGAACCTAGGGAAGCAATCATATGACTGTCAGCATGCAGGAAAAATATATAAAGGAAGCGATACCCGCGATGCGGACAGCTTTCGGCTATAAAAATTCCATGGCCGTGCCGCGTATAAGCAAGGTTGTGGTTAATATCGGAGTCGGCAAAATCCGCGAAGAGAAGGACCGCACCGAGATCCAGAAGTATCTCGCGCTCATCACGGGTCAGAAAGGAGCGGCGCGTGCGGCCAAAAAAGCGATTGCGGCGTTTAGGACGCGTGAGGGTCTGGTCATCGGTTACCAGGTAACGCTCCGCGGCCCCCGGATGTATGACTTTCTGTCACGCCTGGTCAATATCGCGCTTCCCCGGACACGGGATTTCCAAGGGCTCTCCGAGGGTTCGTTTGACGGTCGGGGCAATTTGACCATCGGCGTCCGTGAGCATATAGTGTTTCCGGAGATGATCGGCGAGGATTACCGGATGCTGTTTGGGATTGAGATCACGGTCGTGACGACGGCACACACCAGAAAAGAAGGCATGACGCTGATCCGCGCGATGGGGTTCCCTCTGAAAGCGAAAGAAGAAAATAATAAGAAATAGGAAGCTCTATGGCAAAGAAATCAGTCATTGCGCGGGCATTGAAGCCACCCAAATACGCATCGCGGGTCGTCCGCCGGTGCTTTCGGTGCGGCCGCAAGCGCGCGTTTATGAGAGATTTTGAAATGTGCAGGATTTGTTTCCGGGAGCTGGCGAATCGCGGAGAAATACCCGGAATTAAAAAATCAAGCTGGTAGTAACGAAGAAGTAGTTTGTAGGTGGTAGCTTGTAGAAAAAAAAGAAATCTTCCCGCTATCGACTACAACCTACAACCTAATCCCTACAACCTAATTTTATGGATCCCATTAGCGACATGTTTATTCGCATCAAGAATGCCCAGAACGCCGGACATAAAACGGCGCAACTTCCTTATTCGCGCATGAAGCACGAGATTGCGCGCGCGCTTGAGCGTACCGGCTTTGTCGGCCATGCGGAGCGCAAGGGCAAGCGGGTGAAAAAATATCTTGATGTGGATCTGATCGGCGGTAAAGAAAAGCCCGGATTCATGGGTGTCAAACTGCTCTCCACTCCCGGGCGGCGAGTTTATGTATCGTACAAAGAGGTGCGATCGGCCGCGCACGGCGGCGTGGTGCTCCTGACGACATCCAAAGGGATTATGAGCGGCGAGGAGGCCCGCAGGGAAAAAGTAGGCGGACAGCTTCTCGCGGAAATCTGGTAATAAGAAAGCATAAAACGAAAAATGCAAAACAGAAACATACAATTAAGCATTCCAGGCAGTCGTTTTTCGTTTTTCGCTTTTAGTTTTTAACTTGGAATATGAGCAGAATCGGCAAACAACCTATCACGATACCATCCGGCGTGACTGTTAGTACCAAAGACGGCGTGGTGACCGTGGCGGGCCCCAAGGGGACGCTGACGCGTACGATTGTGTCCGAGATCGGGATTGCCGTGGAGGACGGGAGTATTGTTTTCGTGCCCGCAATTGAGACGCGCAAGACTGCCGCACTCTGGGGTCTCATGCGATCGCTCGTGGCCAATATGGTGACGGGAGTGTCTGCCGGTTTTGAAAAAAAGCTTGAGTTTGAAGGGATCGGGTATCGCGCGGCCATGGAGGGTACGACGCTTGTCATGCAGCTGGGATTTTCCCACCCCGTGCGTTTTGATCCGCCGCAGGGTACTACGGTCAAGGTTGAGCGCAATACCATCACGGTTTCGGGCGCCGATAAAGAGACCGTAGGCCTTACTGCCGCGACGATCCGGAATTATAAGAAGCCGGAGCCGTACAAAGGCAAAGGCATACGGTATCAGGGAGAAGTGATCAGGCGCAAAGTCGGCAAGAAGGGGGCTGCCGCGACGGCATAGCATAATGCGATAATGAATTTTGTAAAATGAAACAGGCACGAGAAAAAAATGCAAGGAGAATCCGCCGCCACCGCAGGGTGCGCGCACGGATCATCGGAGTCGCCGAGCGGCCGCGGATGACGGTATTCCGCTCCAATAAGCACCTGTGGATCCAGCTGATTGACGACAAAGCGGGACACACGATCGCCGCAGTAAGCGACCGCGAACTTTCATCCAAGGATGCAAAAGGGCGCGTCTCCGCCGCAATGCTTTTGGGCGGTATGATCGCGAAAAAAGCGCAGGAGAAGAAAATCACATCAGCGGTATTTGACCGCGGATCATACAGATATCACGGAATTGTCCGCGCCGTTGCCGAAGGCGCGCGCAAAGGCGGCCTTACATTTTAAATCCTTCCATAACGGCATAAGATATGATGAAAAGAGGCCAAAAACCGAATAGCGATTCCCGCCAGCGCGCGCGGCCCGATATGGACCAGAAGGTTTTGGATATCCGCCGCACCGCGCGCGTCGTCGCAGGAGGCAGGCGGTTTAGTTTCCGCGCGGCGGTCGTGGTGGGCAATCGCAACGGCCGGGTGGGGCTTGGGATCGGCAAGGGGCCGAGTGTCGCCGAAGCGGTAGAGAAGGGAGTATTTCAGGCAAAGAAGCAGGTGATCACGATCCCTTTGAGCGAGGCAAAATCAATTCCGCATGCGGTTGAAGCGAAGTTTTCCGCCGCGCGTGTTATCTTGAAGCCTGCGCGCCAGGGACGAGGTCTCGTTGCCGGAGGTCCGGTGCGGGTGCTTGCGGATCTTGTCGGGATCAAAAATCTTACCGCAAAAGTGCTCGGACGCACTCCCAATAAACTGAACAATGCCCGCGCGACAATGGAAGCCCTGAAAAAACTGAAGCAGGAATCAAGAATCAGGAAGCAGGAAGAAAAGCAAAAAAAAGAAAAAATGATCCATCCTAATTCATAATTCCCACCTCCTTATTCAAACCTATCAATCATGCAATCTCATCATCTCACACGACGCACATCCATGCGAAAAGGCCGGAGAATCGGCCGCGGAGGCAAGCGCGGTACCTATTCGGGCCGCGGGATCAAAGGCTTGGGCGCGCGCGCAGGCGGGAAGATGCGTCCGGAGGAGCGCGATATCATCAAGAAAATCCCAAAACTGCGCGGATACCGGTTTGTCGCGTTCCGAGTAATGCCCGTTGTGGTCAATTTTGACACGGTCGCCAAGCACTTTAAGGATGGCGAGGTGGTAAGCCCCACGTCTTTGCTTGAGCGGGGTCTCGTCCGCAGAGTAAACGGCCGTACGCCTCTCGTGAAGATTCTCGGCCGGGGCGAAGCCAAGAAGAGCCTCATATTCAAAGACGTACAATTCTCCAAGCGCGCGTCCGCTCATGTAACGCAAGAGAAAAAATAGTCCCTCACCATGTTTAGAAAACTCAGCCTCTTATTCACGATTCCTGATCTGCGAAAAAAAACACTGGTAGTCCTGGCGCTGCTTGCGGTGTTTCGCATGGCGACCGCGATCCCCGTGCCGGGCGTTGACCCCGTGCGTCTCAAGGAGTTTATTTCCGGAAGCCAGTTTTTCGGACTTTTGAATATTTGCTCTGGCGGCGTGCTAAGCAATCTCTCCATCGCGATGCTCGGCGTGAGTCCTTACATCACGGCATCCATCATCATGCAGCTTTTTACGATGATCATTCCGCGGATGAAAGAAATGTATCAGGAAGAGGGCGAGGCGGGGCGCGAGCGGTTTAATCAGTACGCGCGCCTGCTCACGGTGCCCCTGGCGCTTGCGCAGGGCTATGCCCTGCTGACGCTCCTGATCCGCCAGCAGATTCTGCCGCCGCTTGATCTCTTTGGATATGCGTCCAATCTCATCATAGTGACGGCAGGGACGATATTCCTCATGTGGCTTGGCGAGCTGATCACGGAGCGTGGCATTGGCAACGGCGTGTCCCTCATGATCCTTGCAGGCATCGTGGCAAGTATCCCGCAGTCATTTCAGCAGGAAGCTTTTGCGTTTACTCCCGAGCGCCTTCCAAGCTACATCGGTTTTATCGCAGTGGCGCTTGCGGTCATTGTAGGCGTCATTATCGTCTCCGAAGGCGAGCGGGCGATTCCGGTTTCATACGCCAAGCGCATCCGCGGCAACCGCGTATTCGGAGGCACGTCCACGCACCTGCCGTTGCGGGTCAATCAGGCGGGCGTGATTCCGATCATTTTTGCCGTATCCATTATTTTGTTTCCGGGTCTGGTCGGAAGTTTCCTTGCGGGAGCCGGCAATATGTATCTGCGCGAAGCGGGGACGTTTCTTGTCAGGATGTTTGAGAATCAGCTTCTGTACGGCGCCGTGTACTTTTTCATGGTATTTGTCTTTACGTACTTTTACACGGCAGTGACGTTTGACCCCGATGCGCTTGCGGAAAATCTCCAGAAGCAGGGCGGATTTATCCTCGGCATCCGGCCGGGACGCCCGACCGCCGACTACCTTGCGCGGATTTTGACGCGCATCACGCTTGCGGGAGCTTTGTTTCTCGGAGTCATCGCGATCCTTCCTCTGATCGTGCAGAGTATTTTTCCGGTCAGCGCGTTTACGATCGGCGGGACAGCACTTCTCATCGGCGTCTCGGTGATCATTGAGACAATGAAGCAGATTGATGCGCAGCTTGTGATGCGAGAGTACGATAAAATGTAGCTTACTGCGACATGGAGCGAAAGAAGCGCACTGCTTGACGGCGGGCGCTTTTTTCGGTTAACTGGTCTTGAGGTCATCTGAAAACTCCCTTTTCTACTGCACTCCCGCACTGCCGGCTCCGACTGCGTCCGTCCTCCTCGGCGTATATTTCATATACGCCTTCGTCATCCGTCCTTGTCTCGCTCGGCAGTGCGGGATTTCGTTACGAAAAAGAGTTTTCAGATGGCCTCTCTATGAATCCACATAATCCTCTTGATAAAAAACTGACATTTTTGGTGCTGGGCCGCTCGGGATCGGGCAAGGGTACCCAGGCGCATTTTATCCTTGAACGGCTGGAAGACCAAGGGGTTTTTCATGTAGAAACCGGGCGATTTCTGCGGGACCTGATGGAGCGCAAAAATGTCACGACCGAGCTTGCTCGCGTCCGCGTGATGGAGCAGGGCGCTCTTTTCCCGTGGTGGTTTCCGATTTTTCTCTGGATGCGGGAACTTTTGGATCATGGGAATGCCGACAAGCATCTGGTCGGCGACGGCACGCCGCGGCGTCTGGCTGAAGCAAAATTGATTGATGAAATCATGACATGGCACGGGCGTCCTCTGCCGATCTGCGTCTACATTGATGTGACCAAAAAAGAAGCCGTCAGACGCTTGCTTGCGCGCGGCAGGCCGGATGACAATCTGGCCGCGATCAAAAACCGCATGGCATATTTCCCCAAGGATGTCGTGCCGGTGCTGAATTACTACAAGCGGCGCGGGCGTTTTATCCGCGTGAGCGGCGAACAGCCTCCGGAAGACGTATTTCGCGAAATTGACGCCGCGTTGAGAAAAAGAATCGGCAGGCAATGGCCGTACGCATCAAAACAGAACAAGAAATAGCCCTCATGCGCGAGGGCGGCAAGCGCCTTGCCGGAGTTATGGCGCGCCTGAAAGAGGCAGCGCTCCCCGGTGTTTCTACGGGCGCGCTTGATGAGCTTGCGGAGCGGCTGATGCGCGAGGCGGGCGGAGACCCCGTGTTTCAAGGCTATAGGATTCCGGGAGTTGAGACGGCATATCCTGCGAGTATCTGCACATCCATCAATGATGAGGTGGTGCACGGGATCCCGCAGAAAAATCGTATGCTTGCCTCCGGCGATATCATCGGAATTGATATCGGCATGCGATGGCGCGGGTTTGTGACCGATATGGCGGTGACCGTAGGCATCGGAGAGATTGCTCCGGATGCCTTGCGTCTTATCACTGCGACCAAAGAATCTTTGGATATCGGTATCGCCGCGGTGCGCCCAGGTGCCAAAATCGGCGACATCAGCCATGCGGTGGAGCAGCATCTGAAAAAAGCCGGACTTGGCGTTATCCGCGATCTTGCGGGACACGGAGTGGGACATGAATTGCATGAAGAACCTCTGATCCCCAATTTCGGGAAGGCGGGGAAGGGCATGGAACTTCGTGAGGGTATGGCGATTGCGATTGAGCCTATGGCAACGCTCGGAGGATGGCGCATCGCGCTTGATCGCGACGAATGGATGTTTCGTACGTCCGATGGCTCGCTTGCCGCGCACTTTGAGCATACAGTCGCAGTGACTTCGGGTGGCTACGACATACTCACACTGACCCGCGAATAAAGGTTCCCTGGTGCCTGTCTTGTCCCGAGATATTGTCGGAACCCCCCCACTCATAAATGTATCATGTAAATGTATTATACTGTCTTACTACCATATTAAGACGATCGTCAGAGTATGGTAGTATCAGAGAGATATGACAAGATTTACAGAGTTAGTGCTCATAGCGTTGCAGTTTCAGGCGGAAGGGCTTTTGACTATCGGCGATATCCTCCTTTCAACGCCGGAGGAGACCCGGAGATGGTTTCATCGCATCCCGACGGAAGAGCGTCGCTGGTTTAAAGAGAATTGGGTGGATATGTATCGTAATCGGCAACAGTTCCACCGCACTCTTAATAATCTTAAACACCAGGGACTTATAACAAAAGGTACAGACCAAAGAGGGTCGCCTTGGATGCTCACTCGTATCGGAAAAGAGAGAAATCGGCAGTGCGGTGTTCGGCGTCGGGATCCTTTTTCTTCAGAAAAAATTATCTTTGCAAAGCCGGCAGGCAGTGGCATCACTCTTGTGGCGTATGACATACCGGAGAAAGATCGCAGGAAACGCAATTGGTTACGAATGTGTCTTGTGGAAATGGGCTGTGAAAAGATCCAGAAAAGCGTATGGGTTGCAAAAGGAAGCATTGATGAAGGATTTGTCCATGCGCTTCGAGAGAGACGTCTTTTGGGGAATGTTCATGTGCTTGCGGTGACTCGAGAGGGGACGATCAGTCAAATCATGAAATGATCCACTACAGTCTCCGGACGATCGTCCAGAGACTGTAGTTATGGTGTGATCTCTGCGGTACTCTTTTCTTTCTTCGGCGTTCCTTATACAATGGAGAAGATGCGGTATCTGGGAATTGATTATGGACTCCGGAGAATCGGGGTTGCGGTTTCGGACAAAGAAGGCAGGATTGCATTCCCTCATAGCACGATCCGGCGCGAAGGCGACGAGGATGCGCTTCGGGAGATAGCCGCTCTCGCCAAACGCGAAAACGCAGAGGCTTTGGTGATGGGAGTGCCGCTTGCGTTCAGTGGAGACGAAACCGAAGTGTCCGTTGCGGCACGCGCGTTTGGGGCAAGACTCAAAGGCATGGCGGAGATACCGATTTTTTTTGAAAATGAAGCATTGACGACCCGTATGGCCAGGGCATCCGGTGCCGATACAGAGCATAAAGATCAATCGGCCGCCGCGAGCATTTTGCAGTCATATCTAGACAAAGAAAATGCAAAGCGTAAAGTGCAAAGTGAAAAGTAACTCTGTGATACGCACCGAATCTTATTAGATTTCGAATTATTCTCTTTCGTTTTGCATTTTTCGTTTTAACTTTTTCTGTTATGTATTTAAGCTGGATCATCCCCGCATATAACGAGGAGAAACGGATTGAAGCGTCAATCCGTACTATTGATGCGTATCTGAAATCAAAACACTTTGGCGGCGGGTTTGAGATCATCGTATCCAATTCCGCATCGCGCGATCATACCGCCGAGATTGTTGAAAGCCTTGCGCGGCAAATGCCGCATCTGCGCCTCCTCAATCTTGAAAACAAAGGCAAGGGATGGGCGGTACGCGAAGGCATGCGCGCCGCGCGGGGTGCCGTACGGCTCTTTGCGGATGCGGATAATTCCGTATCGCCGGAGCATCTTAACCTCTTTTTGCCGCTGATATGCAAAGATCGGGATGCATCGGGGGAGTGCGCGGACGTGGTGATCGCATCCATTGAAGTCCCGGGCGCTATTGTAGAGGAGCATGCCCAGTGGTACCGCAGGTTTCTGGGCAAACTCTCCAAATATATCATACGCATCGGTGCTGGTATCTGGGAGATCCATGACTCCCAGCGCGGATTTAAAGTGTTTACCGAGCGCGCCGCGTCATATATATTTGCGCGCCAGACGCTGACGGGTTGGGGATTTGATTTTGAGATTTTGAAAATTGCAAAGCTCGGCGGTTTTCGCATCAAGGAAGTGCCGGTGCGCTGGATCAATCCGCCGGATTCAAAAGTCGGTATCGGAGCCTATGGTACGACGCTTCGCGATCTTGCACAGGTGTGGTGGAATCTCGCCCGCGGGATATATCAGAGGGGATCGTCATCTTGATTTATATGCCGCCACAGATCATTTCGTCCAAAAACGCCTCCGAGCTTCGCCAGGATCTCGTATCAGGAGACTGGATTGCGATTGCTACTGCGCGCGCCAAGCGGCCAAATGCATTTATTGAAAAGAAGAAGCGGAAGTTTCTGCAGTCTAAAAGTGCGTGTCCGTTTGAGCAGCTTCTTTCGCCGCGCGAGCTTGTGTATGCGCGTGACGGACGCAAGACCGCCGACGATTGGTGGATCCAGGCCGTACCGAACAAATACCCCGCGTTTACCCGAGGCGCAT
>CAZYED010000026.1:0-298 GCA_964646295.1 uncultured Candidatus Saccharibacteria bacterium
ACGTATCGCCCCGCTTTCAATATGACCCTTTTTTGTCATCAGGAACAATTATCCCACCAGAGAGAATAAAATACAAATCCACAGCCATAAAATTATACGAGGGCAGCCCGTTGGGACTGCCCTCACCTTTTACTTCATTGCAGGCATTTTACTTATCACCCGCAGTATCCTCCATAGTACAGAGATATGTCAGCCCGTCCTCTTCATAACAGCACACTTCTCTGTCAAAAAATTTGCCGCAGTTGACTCCATGCGGCGCGACCGCGATATCCGTGACTTTGCCGCGTAGCGTATGCCG
>CAZYED010000026.1:308-992 GCA_964646295.1 uncultured Candidatus Saccharibacteria bacterium
GGCTCCGGCTTTACCACAAGGACAAGTCCCTCCTGCGTAAAGACAAAAGTCTGGTCCGCCTGTTTGTCCATGGATAAAACCTCTGTTTGCTTCCGCCATACGCTCTTTACTCGTATCATAAAGGACTCCTTCAAAGAACTGCTTCTGATTCGCCGCCAACAAAAAACCCCTCATAAGAGGAGCCGACGGGTTGCTGACACTTTGGACCTGTATGCTATCGCACAGCGCAACGCCGCTCGCTCCCCATAAGGAGCGCAATAATCACAATAGCGAATTTTACGGCGTTTTGCCTGCGACTCTGCATATGACAAACAGAATATCAACTCTCCGTAGGACTGTCAACATATCCCATATCACCCTGTAGAAAATGTGAAGAGGGCGCCGTAAAGACGACGCCCTCACTACTACTAACTTAGAGAACAACTTCCCCAATGCATCCTGCGTGATCCATATACTCGTAGCACTCTTTACAAAACTGCATCAGGCGACCCGAATCCCTGATTTTGACCCGCTTGTGTACGGGTCGTACGGGAATGTGCGAACACTTTCCTTCCGGCTCCGGCGGTCTGACCTTAGGCCGGTCACCAAGGGCTTTTTGGACAGCTCTTTTATCCAATCCGCTCAAAGGGCTTTCATAGACGCCTGCCATAACTCTCTCCTTATTCTATGGTGGCTTCGTTCAGA
>CAZYED010000026.1:1002-11394 GCA_964646295.1 uncultured Candidatus Saccharibacteria bacterium
CCGCGGATTTTGATGCGTATCCATCTCCAGAAAAAATGCCACTTTATTATCTACGCCTCCAAGTGGTATCTGTGGGGCATATCGCACGTTTATATTGAGCGCATCCATAGGACTCAAAATATCATGGAGCACGCCAGGTTTATTCACTTTTGGCCACAACAAGAGCGCAATGCCCGAGCCAAACTTACTCTGGAGAACGCTATAGCCCTTCACCACCAAATAGAAGTGAGTATAGTTTTCTTTCACATCCGCTACGTCGGCGAACAGTACGGAGAGACCGTATATGTCAGCGCAGAAGCGGGACGAGACAGCCGCTTTCGTCGGGTCATTACTCTCGGCTATCATTTGCGCCGCAAGCGACGTGCTGGAAACAGGCTCCAAGACCGCGTAGGGGAAAAGATGGCGCAATTTTTGCGCGCATTGTCCCAGCGCCTGCTCATGGGAAATGATCGTCTTGATGCCGCCTGGCGATACCTTCTCGTCGCATACGAGCAATTGGTGATGAATCCTCAAGCTCGCTTTCCCGACGACATGAAGCGTTTCTTGGGGCACCAACTTCGGTTCAGTCGTGAGATAGTACTTCCCCTGACTTGGGCCCTTCATGAGATACCGCATGACTCCGGCGACATACCCCTCGGTCGTGTTGTATACAGGAACCAACCTTATAGGCGGCCTCTCTCCCTCTGCCCCGATCGGGAGCGTGGAAAGCACCTCCTGATTACTACCGGCAAACGTGATGTCCGCAGTGCCATTGCACACTTTTTTATCAAGCCATTGCGCCACACAATGACCATATGATCCTTCCGGTCCCAAACAAATGATTTGTTGGGTCATGGACTCCTCTCCTTTGTCGATTTGAGATAACTTTGTACTTCCTATTACTCTCCTCCCCCGCCGTAGCCAGTAGAAGTTCCGCTCATGAAATAATCTGGGCTATGTGGTCTTAGTCGATAGGGCTGACGCACCGTTCCACATTTACAAATCAACAATCCGATCTTCGCCATCTTCCATGGATAGGCACAAGGGTATGGACAGTTATCTATCCATTTTGCACATGCGGTGATTCGGTCAGGTATACGGCATAAGGGGCACGCTATACTCTCGCCGTCATAACAAGCGACAACTTCACGTAGAACCCATTTCTCAATCGCTTCAATCGTTGGGTGATCCTGATCTAGCCAATTCGGGATCAGAAGCACGATTTTTAGTGTAACAGGATACTTAGTCAAGCGTACCTGGTGAAATGTTTGCATTTCCATGTCTTCTTGCCTTATCAAATTGTCAAAGTTCCACTCACGGAAGAAACGTATCTTCCGGCATGAGCGCACAAATTATTTTCTGCGCTTGTGCCGGACGACTTTACGAAATAAAAAACCCCTCTTGTGCGAGGAGTCGGCGGGTTCTTAAACTTGTCTTTGCTTTATATCTTAACAAGCCGCCAACTCCTTGGGGGTAAAATAGGTAAAGCTAAAGAAATATGCAGTTGTGGTATGGCTGTAGCGACTCATAATAGTAGACGCACTATAGCAGATATCCAAACAGCATGTCAAGCGCCCTCTATCTCTCCTTTCTAAGAGGCACAGTGGTCACCTGCGAATGATAAAAAATATGCTTTTTTGTACGCGTGATACGAAAAAGCGCGCCGCAATGCGGATCAGGGCACGCAATCTCATCATCCGTGCTCATCCAGTCATTTTCATGAGTTGGGCGCTGTTTTGCGGGAAGAAGAGGCAAGAGCGCTGCAAGGGCATAAATTGAAAACGTTTTTTCCCGAGGAATTGATAGATTTTCGCCGCTCAACTCAAAATAGTCGCCGATCCTATGATTGCATACCATTTTGCCTCTAGGTGTTACGACTTCTACCCTTAAGTCATAAAGGGTGAATGCGTCATCTGACTTTTTTATACTCTCTTTATCTGTCATATAGTCATATTAATTAATAAATTAAAGGATTTCAACCTTTTAAATTACAGTCATGGGTTTGAGAAGAGGGGACACCTTGACGATGCCCCCTCCGAATTACTTCTCCTACTTGTTAAGCGTGTACTTCATTATTGAAGCGTGCTTGCCTCCTTTTATGCGCTCGAGATCGTAGATGTCTCCGCGAGGCCCGGCCGAACGATCCAAAACGCCGTGGATGGCTTTCTGATCTTCACGATCAAGCTCAAACGAAAACGTATTTCCAAGCATATCGAGATGCGCGGCATTTCGCGCACCGACGATGATACCGGTGACGAGCGGCTTATCAAGGACATAGCGCATGGCTACGTTTGCAATACTCACATTGTGCTTGCACGCGATCAGTGAAAGGACAGTCAGCAACTCCTGTAGTAACTGCCACCCGCCAAACTCGTCAATGATGAGTTTGTATTTAGTAAGCGAGCGGTTTTCCATGGGTTCCTGTGGTTCATCTGCACCCAACCATTTTTCGGAGAGAAATCCGCCTGCGAGCGTGCCATAACAGAGCAATTTGATATTGTTCTGCAGGCAACACTTGATCATATTGCCTTCGGGCCGAGGATCAAGCAGGGAATACTGCACTTGGTTCGAAACCACCCGAACTCCACTATGGACGATCTCCAGCAGACGGGGTGCATCAAAATTCGTAAGTCCGATGTGTCGGATTTTTCCTGCCTCTTGGAGTTCGGCGAGCCACTGGGCCGTCTGCACGTAACCCTGAACCTCATAATCCCACCAGTGGAACTGCACGAGATCAAGACAGACGACGCCAAGACGTGCCCGCGAGCGATCGATCACACTCTCAACGTACCCGCGATCAATATGGGACAACACGTCAATATCCGGCACGAATTTAGTATGGACTCTAAAGGTCCGATCAAACCAGATACGCGCGGAGATCACACCATGTTCTTTCAGAAACGCCTGCCGAAATTCACCGATCATTCCCTCCACGCCTGTATAGATATCGGCGCAGTCGAATGTCGTAATTCCGGCTTGCAGAAACGCGAACATGTCTCTGACCGCTACTGCGCGATTCACATGACCATGTCCTCCGGCGAGTTGCCACCCGCCTTTGAGGATCCGGGAAATCTCATATCCATGAACCAGCTCCGTACGAGCGATGCTCATTATTTTGTCTCCTAGTTGTGTCTGATTTTCATGCGCTCGACCAGTAAGTTGCCCGCATCTGCCTCACCGGTGCCTGGCGTATATCCTGCCAAAACATCGGGGATCTGATGCTTTACCGCCTTATAATGATTGCCGCGGAAGAGGCGGATCGCACTACTGACGGCGCTTGCGGCCTTATTACATTCCGCAAGGACATGAGGATCTATGGCAGGACTGGATGGGACTTGTGCAAGAAGCGAGAAAACGGCAAATCCGCTCATAGCGCACCTATAGGCCGCTTTCGCTTCTGCAAGCTCTTCCTGCCGGAGATATTCCGTATTCTCCTCCAAATAGTAGCGCAGGTAGTCCGGTCGCTCTTTTTGCAGTCGGTCTCCGGCGAGCATGAGTTCAATCAGGAAGATACCAAGAGAAAACACGCCGCTCGGTCCCTTATAGTTCCGTACGGGATGGGCACCGAAGTACTTCCTGATGACTGCGAAGTGAGCAACGGGAAGTGCCATACTCATATTCTCCGTAATATCTGCAACATGGCGCACCTTCGTAGCCGCCTCTTCGAGCGCACTATGCACCTCTTGAAGCGTTTCTCCGTCGTGCTTACCAATGACCACGCTGTGGATATTCGCGATCGCTGACTGACAACATATCGCGGCGTCCGCAAGATACGCTTCGGCAAACATTTGAGCGGTATAAAATCCCTTTTCAGAGACGCCCGCCTCGCCGTTGCAGAAGACACGCATATCATGTCTGGGATTGACGAAGATCAAATCTCCGTATGTCATAGCCGGAATACGTCCAATACGCAACGCAAACCGTTCGACCAGAGAGGATATCTGCATACCAGTATGTTCCCCCGAATGTACCGAGGCAGAATCCATGAACAAGAGATCTAGTAATGCGATCTTCCGATGTATATCCTCGCTCCCTTCCAGAAGTAATGAGATCACGCTCTCGGAAAGAGACCGCGCTTCAAATTCACAACGCTGCGCAAGATACGAACTCGGTAGCGTTCCGGCGCGCACTTCGGCAAGCAGTGTAGGCAACTGTGCCATGACGAAATCGCTCACCTGCCCAAGGGGACGTACGGGACATTCACTGGCACGCATCATCGTGCTTTCCTCCGTCTTTGCAAGTCGTTCGTTGTACTTGTAAAAGATCTGCGCCAGCACAACCATTTGTGCTGGCGGCCGGCAATTTATCTTTCAGAGATAAACGGCCGCCCTGCAGCACAAAACAAAAACTCTCCGCAAGAGCCGGAGAGCGCGTAAGATTCGGATTGAATTCTTTACGTTATGATGCGCGAAAAACCGGACATTGCGTAGGAGAGTGCAATGTCTGCCACCAGTTATTTGCCTGTCGCATCGTTTTCATGATGAGAACAGTGTAGCAAAACCGCATATGCGTGTCAAGCCCCCGAAATCCTTGACGGAAAGATGCGTATGCATGAAAATATGAGTAATTACCACTTATTAAATTCTTAATATGTACATGGAAAATCTTAAAAAAGCTTTGAATGCGACGACTGCTGTGGTGTTTGTCGTAGCGTTTTTGCTCGGATACGGAGTGTCGTCACAGATTATGAATCGCGACGCAAATGATGCGTCCCAAAAAGATGAGACCGCCCAAAACACAAGTGAGCAGTTTCCGGCGGAGCTTGCCAATCTTTCGGGGGCGGCCGCTCCCGAAGTAGTCGTTTCGCCCCCCGCGCCCGCATCCGGTGCCCCCGTAGAGACCACGACAGCTACCGTCAGCGCGGATGATCAGCCCGCAGGCATTACCGCGACCGTCACGGTAAACTTTGACAAGAGCATGTGGGTTGCGATCCATGAAGACGCAAAAGGCGCGCCCGGCAAAATCCTCGGCGCACAGATATTCCCCAAAGGCGCGCGCACGGGCGCGGTAGACCTCCTGCGCCCGACGGAAGGGGAGAGGAAGTACTACGCCATGGTGCACACGGACGACGGCGACCATACGTTTGACCCGAAAAAAGATATGCCTGCTAAAAATGCGGAAGGCATGGCCATCATGCACGCATTTATGACCATTGCGGCCACACCGGAGGTGATGCAGCAGTAGCATAAGCGGTAAAACACACTCCAAAAGTCAGCACATTTCGCCCCAAACACATCCTTACATTCTCAAGTTTGTAAGGATGTTGTTTTTATGGTTTTGAGATAGTGGTCAAGTTCCTATACCATACGTCTATGGCAATGGCGCGCATCAGCAGTCAGGCATTTCGGCGCACGATACGCCGGTATTACGCGCTCCACGGCCGCAACCTGCCATGGAGGCATACGCACGACCCTTATAAAATCCTCGTCTCGGAAGTCATGCCCCAGCAGACGCAGGTCAGCCGAGTGATCGGATACTACGAGACTTTCCTGCGTAAATTCCCCACGATAAAAGCCCTTGCGCGAGCGCCGCTTGCAGACGTACTTCGCGCATGGCAGGGCTTGGGATACAATCGCCGCGCGCTCATGCTCAAGCGCGCGGCGGAGCATACGGTACGCGTATACGGCGGCAGACTGCCGCAGGATGCGCGACTGCTTGACGATCTGCCCGGTATCGGTATAAATACCGCGGGCGCGATAGTCGCATTTGCGTTTAATACGCCGTCTGTTTTCATTGAGACCAACATCAGGCGGGTATTTATTCACTTTTTCTTTCCGAACAAAAGAAAAGTGCATGACCGCGACATTCTTAATCTTGTAGAAAAGACGTTGGATCGCAAAAATCCCCGCGCGTGGTATTATGCGCTCATGGACTATGGCGCGTATCTGGGACGGGAAATGAAAGAAAATCCAAACCGACGCAGTCGCTCTTATGCCCACCAGTCCCGATTTGAAGGATCAGACAGGCAAGTACGGGCGAGGATCATCCGTCTTGTCTTGGAAAAGAAATCTATGACGCTCTGCGATCTGACCACTCGTCTTGCCGAACAACCAGCACGTGTCCGGAGAATCGTTACCGCATTAGAAAAAGAAACATTCATTAAAAAAATGGGGGATCGCTTCGTGATTGATACTAAACCATTTGACGGCCGTCAAATGGTTTAGTATCAACAGGTTGAAAAATAAAAAATCCACTTGTGAGAAAAATCACATTCGTTACGCAAAATAAAAATAAGCTTGCCGACGCGCAAAAGCTCCTGCCGGAGTTTGAAATTGAGCACGTGGATTTTGACGTGCCGGAGATCCAGTCGCTTGATCCCAAAGAAATCATAGAGCAGAAACTTGAACACGCGTACGGAAAAATCAAAAAGCCGTGTTTTGTGATGGATGCTTCACTCGCTTTAGATTGCCTCAACGGATTCCCCGGGCCTTTCATCAAATGGTGGTTTGAGCATACGGTGGGGGAGGAGAAGACATGCGCTATCGCGGAGCTTTTTGGCGAGCGCGGCATTACATGGACAAACGTACTCGGATATTTTGACGGTAAAGATACCCATTATCTGGAAGAGACCGTCAAAGGCACTTTGCCGGAGAAGCCCCGCGGCAAGGATGGATACCATTGGGATACGATATTCATCCCCGCAGGGGAGACGGAAACATTCGCCGAAATGGGATTTGAACGGAAGCAGACGTACGCACCGACCAAAAAACTCCTGCGGCGTCTTGCCGAAATCGCAAAATAAGTCTATCGAAATGGAACTTCAATAATATTTATGATCAATTACGAACAATTCCAGCAGATAGAGCTTCGTGCCGCCACTATTCTTGCGGCCAAGCGCGTGGAGGGGTCGGAAAAGCTTCTGCGCCTCCGCGTATCGCTTGGAGAAGGAGAGCCGGATCGGCAGATTTTGGCAGGCATTGGAAAGCGTTATACCCCGGAAGAACTGGTCGGAAAACAGATCGTTATAGTTGCAAACCTTGAGCCGCGCATGCTGATGGGGCTTGAATCGCAGGGTATGTTGCTTGCCGCAGACAGCCCCGACGGCCCCGTTTTGCTTGCGCCGGATCGCGAAGTCCCAAGCGGCGCGAAAATAAAATGAAGTGGACTATACCAACGTTGAATATAAGGATAATCACCACATTTTCCATTGGATTTCTTCTCGGATTTCTTATTGGTCTGCCAAGGTCTTATTGGAATTTAATACCGATTGATTGGAATGGCATTGGCGCTATAGCGACATTTAGCGCAGTATTCTTTGCATTCTATCAGCATCGTAGATTTGAAAAAAAAGAGAAACGAATCGAAAACAGAGAGATTTTGGAGAGTATCTCCCCACTGACAACAGACCTAAAAGAAATTATTAATGGTATACCTGAGATGAATGCTTCACAGTTCAGATGGATGCACATAAAAAGGGGTGATCCTTCTCTAGCTTACAGGATGGACCCGTCTATACGACAGAAGATTGAGGTGTTCGAGGAAGAAAACCGACAATTTTCAAATAGATTTTCTCAACTTATTATAAATCTTAGTGAACTTTTTTATAAAAAGGTGGAGTCATATCTTCGGAAACGGGGGCTTCCAGACGATGCAAGAGCACTGGAGACTATAGATCAAAACGGACGGGAGTATTTTGTTAGAAGTCTACGGATCGTCCAATCTAAACGAAGTATACAGGAAGGCACTCGTTCAATCGGTTTTCTGCCTTTGATCTTTTACAGTATGGCAGCAAGAAAATACGTCGAAACAATTTGGAAAGATCAGATTGATCTAGCTAGGGAAACCATCGCTCTCACATATAAGATCCTGGATGCTCCAATAGAAGAGTCTGCTTTAGAGAACATCATGGATTCTATACGGCAGGATATCACTGATAATCCACGCTTGACTAAAGATTTAGAATCTCTGAGGAACTTTCATGCCAAAACCAAGACTCTCCTAAAAACACTTGAGACATATATCGTATGCCTTTCGAAATCATAGCTCACGATCCGAAAAGTCGTGCGCGGGCGGGGATATTGCATACGCCGCATGGGGATGTGGAGACGCCCGCATATGTCGTCGTAGGCACGCATGCAAAAGTCCGTACGCTTGAGCCGGCCGATATTGTCGCGTCTAAAACCCAACTCATCATCGCCAATACCTATCACCTGTGGCAGACGCTTGGTGAAGAGAGGCTTGCAAAGTATGGGGGTCTGCACAAAGCCATGGGGTGGAATGGCGCGATCATGACCGACTCCGGAGGATTTCAAGTATTCAGCATGGGGGCGGCTCGAGAGCACGGGGCAAGCAAAGTATCCAGAGGAGTCTTGCCTGCCTGCGACGAGCGCGGAAGCGAGAATCTGGTACGTATTACCGAAGACGGCGTAATGTTTACAACCGGCGGGAAAAGACACTGGCTAGACGCCGAAAAATCTATTCGCATACAGCAACAGCTCGGCGCAGATATCATTTTTGCATTTGACGAGCCAAGCTCGCCGCATCACGACCACGCGTATACCAAAGCCGCGATGGAGCGCACGCACCGGTGGGCGGAGTGCTCGTATGCGGCGCGCACATCAGGTCAGATGCTCTATGGCATCGTGCAGGGCGGGCCGTATGAGGACTTACGCCGCGAAAGCGCTCAATTTATCGGCGCCATGCCTTTTGACGGTATTGCAATCGGCGGCTCGTACAGCAATTCTTTCGGGGATACGCGCGAGCAGACGCTCCGCGAGGTCGCATGGGCAGTGCCGCATCTGCCGGAAGACAAGCCGCGGCATCTGCTCGGCATCGGCCTCGTGGATGATCTTTTTTCCAGCGTGGCTGCAGGCATGGATACGTTTGACTGCGTCGTGCCCACGCGCGAAGCGCGGCACGGCTCCATCTGGACGAGCGGGGGACGGATAGACATCAAGAAGAGTGTATATGCGGATGATAAATCCGCACTGGACGCGCAATGCGCATGCATCGTCTGTGCTGACATGAAAATAGAAAAAGGCGCGCTTCGCGCGCTATTCAAAGATAAAAATCCCGAGGCAGGACGTCTCGCCACCATCCACAATGTCTCATTTTTCAATCTCCTGATGGCGCGGATTCGTATATCAATCCGCGAAAAAGATTTTGACCGCATGCGCAAGACTTTTGCACAAAGAGCCGACTGACTCCATTAGAAGTCCGATGCCGAAGCGCACTGGCAGATGCCTGTGACGTCTTGCTTCTAATGGGGGTTGACGAATCAGATTTCCTCCGTATCTTTATAAATATGGTACCTTGCATCCTATAGCTCTACCCTACGCCAAGGAGGATCGTATGGCATGGATCGGGGAAGTGACAAAACTTCTTATTAGTATCGCGTCATGCTGGATCGGGGTCGGTATGGTTTATCAAGGCGGCGCGGTCTTTCTCGCTCAAGACGCGGCGCACAAGCCCGGACGTGGCACGATTTTGATGTTTTGGATCGGCATCATCGCAGTCATGTTTGGCATGACACTGCTTTGGAGTACATATACGGCACTGCATGTGGAAATCTTGGTCTGCAAAATAGCCAGAAGAGCGCGCCGGATACTTCTTGACCTGCAACAGCCGCATGTGTCAAAGCCAAGACGCATGCGTGTCGCAAAGCCCGCTCCGCTCACGCTAACGCAAATTGATCAGACGCTGACCGGGTTTGCCCCGAAAAGCGAATCCAAAATCCCTGCTAAATCTCCTGGCAAGGCCGTGAAGCGGAATCCCGAATGGACGCGGCTTACGCAAGCAATAGCGACCATGCGCGAGACCGCAAATGATCCGCATATTGTGCGGGAACTGCAGAGTATAGAGGAAAAGCTCGCGCATGCGCCCCATCGGCACGTAGCGACTGCGCGCTATTGGCATTCGCGCGCGCAGCGTATTGCAAAAACCGCATGAACGCGCGCCACAAACCACAGCCCCGGAAGCAATTTCGGGGCTGATTGCAAAAACACGCAGAATTCGCTATGATATGGGTATCTTTTATGCCTCATATTGAGATTGCCGCCGAAAAACTGGCCGAGATTCTCGGATTCCCGATCACCAATGCCCTGATATCAAGCTGGCTTGCGGTCGGGCTTCTTGTCGCCGTAGCCTTGCTTTTGCGCGGCAAAGTCCTGCTTGTGCCGCAGGCACTCCAAAATGTCGTGGAGTTTTTTATGGAGAGCTTTTTGACGCTCATGGAGGGCGTGCTCGGCTCCCGCGCAAAAGCGGAGAAATATTTTCCGATCGTGGGGACGGTTTTTCTTTTTATTCTGACATCCAACTGGCTCGGCATCCTGCCGGGGGTGGGATCTATCGGATTTTTTGAGGAGACGGCGGAGCACGGTACGCGCTTTGTGCCGCTCCTGCGATCCGCGGCAAGCGATCTCAATGTCACGCTGGCGCTTGCCACCATCACCGTACTTGCGGTACACGTGCTTG
>CAZYED010000027.1:0-11195 GCA_964646295.1 uncultured Candidatus Saccharibacteria bacterium
GGAGGTCAGAGATTTGGAGAAATGGAAGTCTGGGCGCTGGAAGGTTACGGCGCGGCCTACACGCTTCAGGAAATGCTTACGATCAAGTCCGATGACGTGCTGGGACGCGCCGCGACGTACGAGGCCATCATCAACGGCGAGCGCATCAAGAGTCCGAACATCCCCGCGTCATTCAATGTGCTGGTCAATGAGTTGAAGGCTTTGGCGCTGGATGTGGAACTCGTACAAAAATCAGAAGAAGCGGGGGACGAAAAACCCGCGGAGATTCCGTCGAAAGTCTCCTCGCGCTCGCGCGAACGCCAAAAAGTCAAGTAAAAAACATGTCTCACCTATGTTTTTCACTGAGATAGGTTCTAATATTCCCATATGATGACCGAACAACCATCCTCAACCACGACTTCCGATTTCAAGGCGATCGCGCTGAAGCTCGCGTCTCCGGAAGAAATTATCGCATGGGGACACGGCGAAGTGACGAAGCCGGAAACCATCAACTATCGCACCGGCAAGCCCGAGCGGGACGGACTTTTTGACGAGCGCATTTTCGGCCCCACAAAAGACTGGGAATGCTATTGCGGCAAGTACCGGAGGATACGCTACAAGGGAGTCATATGCGACAAGTGCGGGGTGGAGGTAACGCGCGCGATCGTGCGCCGCGAGCGGATGGGCTATATCAAGCTCGCAAGTCCGGTAAGCCACATCTGGTTTTTGCGCGGCGTGCCGTCCAAGATCGGGCTTATGCTGGATATGTCCGTCGGGGATCTGGAAAAAGTGATTTATTTTGCGGGATACGTCATCACCAAGATTGATGAAAAAGCCCGCGCAAAGTCTCTGGAGGAGATTGACCGCGAATTTAAGATAAAGGCCAAAGGGCTTGGCGAGCGGGAGATAGACGATCTGCGGGATGCCAAAGACGCCGCGCGCGATGATCTCCGCAAACTGGAACTGTACCAGGTCGTCTCCGAAATAGAATACCACCGCCTGTCCCGCAAATTCGGCGAAGTGTTTGAGGCGGCGATCGGAGCCGAAGCGATACGTACGATTCTTGAGCGGATTGATTTAAAAGCGCTCCGCGCATCCATTGAGGCCGACTTGCCCAATCAGACTCCGATCGCGCGGCGCAAGACGCTTCGGCGTTTGCAGGCGATCAATGGCATGATCCGCGCGGGTATCAAGCCTGCATGGATGTTTTTGACCGTGATCCCCGTGATTCCGCCCGATCTGCGTCCCATGGTACAGCTCGACGGAGGCCGTTATGCGACATCAGACCTCAATGATCTGTATCGGCGCGTCATAAACCGCAACAATCGTCTCAAGCGCCTGTTTGAACTTCATGCGCCGGAAGTGATCACCCGCAATGAGCGGCGTATGTTGCAGGAGGCGGTGGATGCCCTGATTGATAATTCCATCCGGAGGGGATCGGCGCCCGCGGCATCGCAGGTACAGCGCCGCCCGCTCAAATCGGTCGCGGATATTTTGAAAGGGAAGCAGGGAAGATTCCGGCAGAATCTTCTGGGTAAGCGCGTGGATTATTCCGGACGCTCCGTGATCGTCGTGGGGCCGGATCTGGAACTTGATCAGTGCGGTCTTCCGAAAAAAATGGCGCTTGAGCTTTTCAAGCCGTTTGTGATCCGCAAGCTGATTGAAAAAGAAATCGCGCATAATATCCGCGGAGCGGGCAAGCTGATTGAAGATCAGAATCCGCACGTGTGGGCGGCGCTTGAAGAAGTTATCGCCGGACGCACAGTGCTACTCAACCGCGCGCCGACTCTGCACAGACTCGGTATCCAGGCGTTTTATCCGGTGCTAATTGAAGGCGACGCGATCCAACTGCATCCGCTGGTGTGCCCCGCGTTCAATGCGGATTTTGACGGAGACCAGATGGCGGTACACTTGCCGCTGACCGATGAGGCCCAGCGCGAGGCCCGGGAGATTATGCTCTCGTCCAAAAATCTTCTTAAGCCCGCGACCGGCGATCCGATCATGAACCCGACGCAGGACATCGTGCTCGGATGCTACTTTGCGACGAGTATCGCCAATGGCCTTACAGGAGAAGGCAAGACGTTTGCGTCCGAAGAAGATGCGCTTCTGGCGTATGATTTTGAACATGTGGAGATCCAGTCGCGCATCAATGTCCGCGTCAATCCAAAGGACGGGGGTAAGAGCAGACTTAAGATGATGGAGACGAGCATCGGCCGGATACTTTTCAACCGCGTGCTCCCCGATGATTTTGCGTTTGTAAACCGCGAGCTCAAAAACCGCGATCTTGCCGATGTCGTAGCCGCGATCATCAAGCGATACGGCATTGCGGGCACGCCGTCTATTCTCAACCGTATCAAGCATTTCGGGTTTGAGTTCGCGACGAGGTCGGGTATTTCATGGGGTATCAACGATCTCCGCTTGCCCGTGGAGAAGCCCGCGCTGATTGCGGAAGCCCGCAAGAAAGTCGCGGTGATCACGGATCAGTACCAACAGGGTCTTCTGACCGACGGGGAGCGCTACACGAGGATCGTGGAAATCTGGCAGGAAGTGGTGGATAAGATCACCAAGCTCGTACCCACGACGCTTGATCAGGAGAGCTCCGTCTATATCATGGTGGACTCCCGCGCGCGCGGCTCCTGGACGCAGATCCGGCAGATGTCGGGCATGAAGGGCCTTGTGGTAAACCCTGCAAGCAAGATTATTGAGCTTCCGGTGCTGTCCTCATACAAGGAAGGACTCAACGTGCTTGAATATTTCATCTCTACGCACGGCGCGCGCAAAGGTACCGCCGATACGGCGCTCCGTACGTCTGCCGCAGGATATCTGACGCGGCGGCTTGTGGATGTGGCGCAGGACGTCATCGTCATTGACGGCGACTGCAAAGCAAAAGAAGGCCGCGAGATCACCCAGGCGGGGTCGGAAGCGATCAACAAGACCGTGGGACAGCGCGCGTTCAGCCGGATGCTGTTTGAAGATGTAAAAGATCAGGAAGGGAAAGTCGTGTTCAAAGCCGGCGCCATGATCGGACAGGAAGAGATGCGTCTGATGAACGAAAAGAAAGTGACGCGCGCGGTGGTGCGGTCTCCGCTGACATGCAGGAGCCTGCGCGGCGTGTGCCAGGCATGCTACGGATACGATCTTGGCAATAACGAAGTCGTGCGCAAGGGCGAGGCCGTCGGCATCGTCGCCGCACAGGCGATCGGAGAGCCGGGAACACAGCTTACCATGCGTACCTTCCACGTGGGAGGCGTCGCGGGATCCAGCGATATCACGACGGGTCTGCCGCGCGTGGAAGAGATTTTTGAGACGCGCCCGCCCAAGTGGCGCGCCGTGATCTCGGACGTCGCGGGCGAAGTCGCGGATGTGGCGGTGGACGGCCGCGAGCGCGTGATCAAGATTGAAATGGCCGAGACCATGGAGATACGCGAATTCCGCATATCATCAAACTCAAGCGTGCTCGTGGAAAAAGGGGACAAGGTTGAGCGCGGCACGTTCCTGTCGGAAGGCCATGCGGATCTGCGTGAGCTCTTCAAATTGGCCGGCAAAAAAGCCGTGGAGCGGTATATCGTCCGCGAAGTGCAGAAGATTTATTCTTTGCAGGGCGCGCCGATCCACGACAAGCATGTGGAGGTTATCGCGCGGTCTATGTTTAGCCGTGTGCGCGTCAAGGATGCGGGCGAAACCGATCTTACCCCCGGCGAGACGATTGAAAAAGAAGAATTCCGCCGCGCCAATATCCGCGCGATCCGCGCGGGCAAGACGCCTGCCACGGGATTCCAGCTTCTCATGGGTATTACCCGTGTGGCGCTCACGACATCAAGCTTCCTCTCGGCGGCATCGTTTCAGGAGACGGCTCGGGTCTTGATTGACGCGGCGATTCGCGGCAAGCGGGACGAACTGCGGGGACTCAAGGAAAACGTCATTATCGGGCGCCTCATCCCCGTAGGGACCGGCTTCCGCAAAACAGTGAAGTAGAAGCTTAGAGCCACATGTGGTATGCTGATGGCATCATGCGGCACGGATTTTCTTCGGTAATCATCCTCGGCGCGGTCGCCGTGTTTCTCGCGCTTGGCGCGGGCGGGTTTTTTTATGTCCGACATCAGCCCGAAAATAAACCCTTCGAAAATGTATCTTCATCCGATGAAGAGTTTGCCGAATCAGTGCAAACATCTTCTGCGCCGGAAGTAAAATCGGGGGAAAAAGCCGATGTTCCAAAAGATGTTTCAAAACCAAAGCAATCTTCCGGAAGCCGGGTTTCCTCTTTGCTTCGGTTAAGCGGCGGCAATCAAAACCAATACGGAGGAAGCGAGAGTCGCCCCGGATGGGAGATTCTGACCGAAAAAGAACGGGCATCCCTGCCCGACTGCAAGGGCGTCTTGATGACCGTGCCGCCCGTGCCGATGGAATCCATCACCGTCATAGAGCCTATCGGTTCGTCCAATCCGCCCGAGCATACGCTTGGCAGTATCAGTTCGGACACCTATATCGCCGTACAAGGACAGGGGACGACGGCGATGACGCCGCTTGTCGCACCCGGCGATATGTGGATCATCATGATCAATCCGCGCTACGGCGTAACACAGGATCCGGAGGATCACGTGATCAAATACGCATTTTGCAAGGACGTATACGGCGTCGTGGATCACGTCAAAAGCCTCTCGCCCGAGATGCGGGCACTGGTAGACGCGCATCCGTGTCCGTACGGGTACGGTTCGCCGGGAAGCAACAGTTGCCCGAGCTTGCTTTTAGCGCCCGTCAAGGCAGGGACTTCACTGGGTACGGTCGGGCGCCTGCAGGGCAATTTCAATTTCGGCACATGGGATTTGCGCGTAACGCACTCGTTTGCAAATCCCGCGCGGCACGGATTTCTCACCAAGCACTCCACATGCCCGTTTGATTACTTTTCACCTGCGCTCAAAGATGCTTTGATGCAAAAACTGGAGCGCACTGCGGGAGGCGCATGCGGCTCTGTGGAGTACGACGTGCCGGGCACGCTTGCGGGGGACTGGTTTATCGGCGACGCATCGCCCACGCGTCCCGCCGACTGGGGCAAGCTCCTCTATTTTGGCCCGAGCAGTCGGCATCAAGGGGTATCCATGATCTCAATCAGCGGGATCATTGTCTCCGCGCCGACCAAGTGGGTTTTTGAAACCGTTTCTTCCGGGAATACCGACAGAAAATTTGATCAGGTAGTCCCCGGCGCCGTCTACTGCTATGACAACGACGGGAATCATCAGTATAAAAATTACGAGAGGGGAATCACGACGGGAAGGATCCTTGTGGAGCTGACAAGCGCGACCAAGCTAAAAATTGAATACCAAGGAGGCATGTGCCGCGACGGCGCATGGGAATTGAAAAGCCCGACCACATACATCCGTTGATAGGCGTGCATCAGCGGGCTTTCAAATAGTCCAACAGTCGAAGTTTTGACAAAATAGCACTGATGTGCTATTTTGTTTTTATAGCTTCCTTGATATTTTGATGGCACATATCTTTTTACCTGAGAGGAGTTCTTATGGCAAAGCTTACGTATGATTGCGAGAAATGCGGAGAGGAGGTGTTCTTTGAGGATGCGGCGGAACACCGCATAGCTTGTGAGGGATTTTCTGAAGAAGATGCGGGTGTGCTCGCGGAGATTATTCGTGATATCCGCGAGGATGATGACGATACCTTTAACTTGTAGGGGGATAGATGGAAGTCCATATTTTTGACAAGACTCCGTACGAAGGCGAGCCGAACGCGCGTGTCCGTGAAGTGCTTGAGAAACTTCACGCCTTGGGCAAGGCAGTGATAGCGGTTCGAGACAAGTACGCCTCCGCCAACATCGTAGGAATTGTATGGCTAGGCTTGGACGGCCGCGACTTAGTCATAAGAGGCGACGGAGGTCCGGAGGGCGAATGCTCCTGCCATGTCCACGTGATGTGGAGCAAAGTCGTTGACTGCGTCCTTCGGCTGGAAGACGTCACCAACGGCCTCGGCCCGGAGCCGGTGATCTATTTGGTCACTGACGTGGGAGAAATTATGCTCCGCATTTTTTATCCGCACAAAACGTTTGCAGAGATTGAAGCTCTGCTTGTATGAGAGGAAATACGCATGGCAAAGAGGTCAGGCCGTCCTGAGAAGGTGCCAACGACATTTCGGCTAAACTCAGAATCTGTTAGAAAACTTGGGAAGTTAGCCGAGATCGAGAATCGAACGGTTTCCAGCTTGATCAATCAAGCGATACAAGAGTTTTTCAACCAATGCGATGGTAAGGTATCTACGTCTGCCTCCACCCCAACGAGAGCGCTTCAGGCGATACGGCGAGGTCAAAGGATAGCGGCACTTGAGCAAGTAGCAAGGAGTCTGCTTGCCGAAATTCAAACTTTGCGTGATGAGGACGCCTAGAGCGAAACCCATCCATTCATTGCTCAGACCAAAGTCCCCGTGGATGCGCAAGCGTCCACGGGGCAAAACATTTTAGGCGAGACAGATCATATGATAGGATCAGAAATAACTTTTGACAAAATGCCGTAGAATGGTATTTTTGTTCTAGTTCATCTCATCGGTATACGATCACTACGCCTTAGAGGAGCACTTGTTATGTGCAGTGATACGCGGACATCCGCGACATGCGGGGAATTGTTTAAGAAATTTCTCTTGCGCTACACCGAAGGAGATCCCGAAAAAGTTCGGGTCTTTGACGCCGGTATCACATACGGTCAGGCGGAGAAAGTGTACCTTGGCGCATGCACGGCCGCCATGTTTCGTCCGACCGATCAGTATTGGGATACGAAACTGAAGAGTTGTAAGGAGGTCTGCGGTTTATTAAAACTATGCACTGTGATCGTCCATACAAGTGTTGGTCGTGAGATATGGGTATGCCGGCCGGAAAACGAGGCGCTGGTAAGAAATTTGTTGCACATCTCTGAAAATTCTCCACAGTGGCACATATTCCGTGGCAATCTCTGCGGAATACCACAAAGCGAGATAGATGTTCAATTCCATTTGCGCAAAGGGTACGGCAAACCGGCAAGCTAATGATCTTTTGTAGAACTAAAAACCCCGTCGCGCTCGTCGCGACGGGGCGTTCTTATTTTCCCGTGTATCAAATATGTGTTATGCGGACCTATAGAATTCTTTAAGCACTTTGAAATCCTCAAGCATCTGCGCTTTTGATGATCCGTTGTAGAGCGCCATGGCGGGATGAAAAAAGGGGATGATAGTGATCGCGCCGTATGGAGCCTGGCCCGAAAATACTCTGCCGTGGATACGACTGATTGTCGCAAGTTCGGCTGTGAGGCCGAACTTTTGCATAATATATTGCATGGAAAAGCGACCGAGTGTGGCAATAACGCGCGGCCGGATGATTTCAATTTGTCGGTCAAGAAAGGGTGTGTAGATAGCGATTTCTTCCGGCAGGGGGTCGCGGTTCATGGGCGGACGGTCTTTTACGATATTGGTGATGTACACTTCCTTGCGCGGGATGTCTGCGGATGCGAGCAGTTCGTCCAGCACGCGACCCGCGGCGCCGCAAAACGGCCGTCCCTGTTCGGCCTCGTTTTTGCCCGGCGCTTCTCCGACCAACATGATTGCGGCGTCATGACTGCCTTCGCCGATCACGGGAAATACTTTGTTTTTCACGCGCTCGCGATAAAGAGGAGACGCTTTCAGGCGCAGTACTTCATCGCGTATATCCCTTAATTGTACGGTCTTGTCCTGCATGATGCTTTGTATTGATTATATACACGTATACCATAGGATCAAGGATAGGGTCGTGCTATACTTTTTCTATGAACGAAAACATCCCAAATCAACGCGAGGGCGAGGGCTTTATCGGAGAGACGCGAAAACAGGAGATCGCCTTGGCGCATGAGCTTGCCGAAGGCGGCGAGGTCTTTTCGTTTCCCGGTATTGATCCTGAAGCGTATGCAAAACTCAAGGCCGATGAGGAAGAGTTTGCAACTTACGATATTCCTATTGAAATGGCGCCTATAGACGAGATCATAAGAAGACTCGCCGATGAGGGGATGAAGATCGTGCTTGGCCCGAATCCTGAAACTGGCAATATTTATATCCTGCCAAAAGACAGCCACAATACCGGACGCGATAGCATCCTCCCTAAATCCCTGCGGATCGTAGAGGGGATGGATGCGCGCCTGAAAGCTCTGATCCTGCTTGATAGGATGTAACAGGCAAACAAACCATTGTACTGACTTCTTCCAGCTGTCGCGATTCGCCACGACAGCAATAGGCAAGCTATAAGGGATTTGGTAGACTGGAGAAAAGTCGAATGATTGATCATTAAAGATAAACAAAGATATGGAAAACTGTAAAAAATGCGGCAAAGGGGCGAGCGGTTTTAAGTGTGATATGTGCGGAGCGGAGGCGGAAACACACGATGAGCATCACTCCTGCGGGGGAGAACATTGTGTGCCCAAGTGTTCCGGATGCAATGAGGCCGAGACGAAGTGCGCCTGTGCGATTTAGCGCGAACGCTTTTCATTTTTGGACACGATAACACACTACCTATGCGGCGGTGTGTTATCGTGTTGGAAAAGATGATGTTTGGAGTGGGCGGGGGATAACTTCAATGCGGTATGATAAAGAGTGTGGTACGATATCCCTATCTTCTGCATCGGTGATGTCTTACAGATGGATAAGCTCCAGAATCATGCGCGAATATAATTCACAAACAAAAGAAACCGTCGGAGCGAAATCTGATGCGAATGAAACGACACCCAACCTCCAAGAAAAAGTAGGTCTGTCAGGGTATGGGCAAGAGGTAAAGGATCAAGAGAAACTTGCACTATTGAAGCATATTGAAGAGTTGGAAGTACGGCACAGGCAGGACGAAGTGCGTATAGAAAAACTTACAGAGGAGAATGAGGTCTTGAAAAAAGAGAGGGATATTCTGGAGAAAGAGACCATGACTGACGTTCTCACCGGTCTTACCAGTCGCAACGGACTTATGAAAATGCTGGTACCTATTTTGAGTGCGCGCAGACAAAGTCCCGTAGAGACGGAACGGAGGGGAGGGATTGAAGCGCGCGAACACAAGGCTCGGCCGACCTGTCTTTTGATGCTTGATATTGATCACTTTAAGGCTGTGAATGATACCTATGGTCATCCGGCAGGAGATCATGTCTTGAAGACGGTGGCAGAAAGATTAAGAAGATGTTTCCGCGGTGTAGATATTGTGGCTCGCGTAGGCGGAGAAGAGATAATAGTCATCATTGATGGCATGAGTGCCGAGACCGCATATCAGGTTTTTTTGAGAAAAGAACAGTTTGCCAACAATAACGGCACCCTCCAACTCGGCTTTGACAATATTGAGGTGACTGTTACGCAAGAAGATGTAGAAAAAGGAGCAAAAGTGCCGGCAGGCACATATCAGCTCACGGCTACCTTTAGCGGCGGCATGGCGGATATCGGAGAGGGTCAAGCGTATAGTGCGGGAGAGACGGATGATGTTTTTTATGCACCATTCAATAGCGCATATCAAAAGGCTGATTTGTTGCTTTTTAAGGCAAAAGGGAAAGACGTAGAGAAAGAAAATAGGAACCGTATTTTTGTTGAAAGCTCCCAGGGAGGCAATCCGTCATAGCCTCATACCTCATGGCGAGAATCTCTCCGTTTCTTGCGCTTGCGATAAAGGAATACCGGCTGTTTTTGTTCGGATTTTTTGTGTCGCAGATGGGCATGCAGATGCAGATTGTCGCGATCAACTGGCAGATTTACCAGATGACGCACTCGGCGGTCATGCTCGGCCTCGTCGGCGTCATAAGTTTCGTCCCGATGATGCTTTTGGCACCCATAGGAGGCATGACCGCGGATCACATGAGCCGCAAGAAACTGCTCATCGCGACGCAGATTGTTCTCGTGCTGGTGGCGTTCTCGCTTACGCTTGCCACTGCCGCGGGTGCGGCATCGCTTGTGATCATATTCATACTGCTCGCCCTGGAGTTTTCGGCCATGGCATTTTTCGGGCCGGTACGCCAGTCTATTATTCCTGATATGGTGCCGCGCGAATATCTGCTCAACGCGATCAGCTTGAGCATACTCACGCGACAGACCGCCGTGGTCATAGGCCCTGCAATTGCGGGACTGCTGATCGCGCTGTACGGCGTTGGGAGCGTGTATGCGCTCAATGCCGGAGCGCTTCTCATCATGATTATCACGCTCGTGCCGCTCAAAATCCCCGCGCATGCGCGCACCGAGAATTCTTCTTTCGGGATCGCTTCATTTATGGATGGCCTGCGCTTTATCACGAGTTCCAAGATTATCCTTTCCACCACGCTTCTTGATTTTTTCGCCACGTTTTTCGGATCCGCGACATCGCTCTTGCCGATATTTGCGACCGATATCCTGCATGTGGACGCCAAAGGGCTGGGACTGCTGTACGCGGCGACTTCCGCGGGCGCGGTGCTTGCGGGGGTAGGGCTTTCTGCTTTGAAAAAAATCCATCATCAAGGGCGGGCGATCATCGGCGCTGTCGCTCTCTACGGCATGGCAACGGTTGGCTTTGGCTTATCGCGATCGTTTTATCTTTCGCTCATGCTCCTTGCTGTGGCGGGAGGTGCCGATATCGTGAGCACCATCCTGCGCAACAATATCCGGCAGACACTGACGCCCGCCCACATGCGGGGGAGGATGACAGGCATCAATATCTTGTTTACGCAGGGCGGACCCAAACTGGGGGATGCCGAGGCGGGATTCGTCGCGGCGGCACTTTCGGCTCCCGTGTCGGTCGTGATCGGAGGTATCGGCACCATACTTACGACGCTATTTGTCGCATTCTCCATGCCGCGACTGCGCAGATTCAAAGGGGACGAGCTTGCGATTTGAAATGTACTTTTTTGCGTGTGGATAATCCGTATGTTCCTGTAAAAGGAACTGGTGTATACTCACGGAAAGCATGTATTTGTCTTAGAACTCACTTCACCGCAGTTTATTAACTAACTATTGGGCGAAGACCATAAGTGCTTGACAGGATAACTGGAGTATGCTACCATTGACGCCATCACAAAAGAGCTGTGTAGCGAACGCCGTCGAGTTTTGCTCTCCAGTGTTCTGTGCCTTAAAAGTCTAACGTATCTTCAATCGTATGCAGGAAGGAACAATCGCACGAGTCACCGACAGGGGATTCGGCTTCATTGCTCGCGGAGGCGGGGAAAAGGATATCTTTTTCCACTCAAACGAGCTGAAAAACGTTGAATTCAAGGACCTTCGCGAAG
>CAZYED010000028.1:0-11090 GCA_964646295.1 uncultured Candidatus Saccharibacteria bacterium
TTTTGCGATATATGCGGTTGAGCGCCCGCGATTCCTTTTCGGAGACCGCCACAACCGCAATTTCCCCAGGCAGTTTCTTTTGGAGCGCCTGCGGCAGACGCTTGACAATTCCTTTACAATTTCTCATCAAGCTCTTTTCTGGTTATTTCCGCCTGACGCAAAATTGAATGGAGCGTTCCGACAAAAAGAGGTTTTGGATGCACGGCAACGGTGACCCGCCTGCCGTCCGCATGGACAAGGCGAGTATGACTCCCTTTTTTGTGAACCACAGAAAAACCCAGCTTTCGCAGGGCTTTGATCGCGTCTTTCGGATATACTTCCCTGCTCGCCATAATCTATGCGGGCACTGCCACGCGCGCAGTGGTAATAAAATCCGTAGTGGGATATTCCACAGGTAGCGGCTGTTTTTCTTTACGCAGACACTCCAGATGAAATGCGATCATCTCTTGAATATTCCGAAATGCCTCCTCCACTGAATCCCCTCCGGTTGCGATGCCCAACGCCGGCACCAATGCGGTGAAGCCACGCTCCCCGGAACCGGTACGAATATCCGGCGTAATCAAAATACGATATTCATAATATCTCTTGGGTCGCTGTCTCATGTTTCAAACAATATGACTCTTTTATTGCTTTGTCAATATTTGCTTCACGACAGCGCTCACGCGATCGCCGGATGCGCGGCCAGCTATAGCCTTCATGGCCAAGCCCATGACCGCGCCAAAATCAGTCACTGCTCGTCCCGCCGCCAATGGCCGGACGAGCTTTTCAATTTCTTCATCCGAAATCTCCGCGGGAAGATACTTTTCCAAAATCGCAAGCTCGGCTTTCTCTTTGTCCGCAAGATCCTGCCTGCTCGCTTTTTCAAACTCCATCACGGAGTCTTTTCGCTTTTTCACTTCGCTCTTCACCACAGCCATCGTCTCCTCTTCCGTCAATTCGGCGGCACCCGATTTTGCGCGCTTTTCAAGCTCGCGATTTTTGATCGCGGCAAGCGCCATACGAAGCGTCCCCACAAGGACCGCATCCTGGCTCTTCATTGCGGCGCGAGCCGCATTTTCAATATCAGTTTTTAACATACGTCTTAGGTAGTAGGTTGTAGGTGGTAGGAAGTAGATGGTAGGAAAAAATCTCTACGTCTTCTACAATCTACTCCCTACTCTCTACTATCTTCGTCACCGCGGTTTCTTCTTCTCGTCTTTCGGCGATTTGCCGAGTTTTTCCAGACGCACGCGTTCGCGCGCCACCACGATGCGCCGCAGTGCGCTTTCCCGCATGGAGCGCTTGGTTACTTTTGAGGGATGAAATTTCCGCTTGCGCGCATGCATCAGGGCTCCCGACTGCTGGACGCGGCGGGTAAATCTGCGGAGCATAGCCGCGGTTGTCTCTCGTTCTCGTCTGCGTACTTCAACCATAAATGATAGGAGTTAGGGTTTAGGTGATAGGGATTAGTAATATAATTAGACATCAATTTTCTTTTCGCTTCCTTTCTGCCAGCCTCCGAGGATATGCAGGTGCAGGTGATCAATCATCTGGCCTCCTTCCCGTCCTACATTGAACACAAGCTTGTATCCTGTCAGGCCCATGCGCTCGGCGGTCTCTTTGGCGGCATAGAGCAGAGCGGCAACGATCGCTCCATGATCATGCCCCAAATGGGCGATAGATTCAATATGCGTCTTGGGTATCACGAGCAAATGCACCGGAGCTTTGGGGTGGATGTCCTTGAAGATCCGTACCCGGGAATCCTCATAGACCGTATCCGAGGGTATCTCCCCTCCGCCGATTTTGCAAAAAATACAATCCATACAAGCAACGAGAATTAAGAAGCAAGAATCAAGGGTAAAGGGTTGGAATGCACAGAATGAGGCATTTTTGCTTGCTTCTTGATTCTTTATTCTTGATTCTACTTCTTAAGCTTCTTTTTCAAAAAATCCACCAGTTTCTCCTGCGGGACCGTCTCCTGTATGCTGGATTCCACTTCGCGCACGATGATCGTGCCGTCCAGCGCCTCTTTCTGGCCGAGCACGAGCGCTACGCGCGCCCCGATCCGCTCGGCGATTTTCAATTGTATCTTGATGGAATCGCGCCCGAGCGACTCTTTTACGTCAATCCCGCCTTCGCGAAGCGCTTCCAGGATTTCAAGACTTTTGCGCTTGGCAAGCTCTCCCAGCTGTACAAAGAATACTCCTCCCTCGCTCGGCTTGTGCTGGCCCCGCCTGCCAAGCTCTCCTGCCGCGGCATCAAGGAAAAACGTACCCGCGACAGCGGCAAGCGTTTTGCCTGACATCAATTCGGCGGCCCGCGAGACCCGTCCGCCTTCGGCAAGCAGCATACCGGCACCCTGCGGAGTTCCTTCCCGTTCCCCGCCCTCCTTTTCCTTTTCCACCGCCTCCGGACGCAAAAGGATGACAAAGACGATCTCGCCAAACCACGCCCCCTCGCGGAAAAGTCCCGGATCCAGGAAGTAGGGAATCTTTGCCTCGTCAAAGAACTCCAGAAGATTCCGTAGCTGTTTTTTACACCGTTCGCACAAAAAATCAAGTACCTGCGGGGCGCCTGCGGCGATACCGCGACACCGCTCGTCAGCACAGGAAAGTATCTTTACGGGCGCACGCTTCAGATCGCGCTTGGAGCGGGAGCATAGGCGCGCCGCGCGCGCGCGGAAATATGCCGAAAGCGCTGACCGAAATGACGGCCTGCAGTGGGCGCACCCCACGGCATTCACGCGAAGCTCTATCGTCTCGTGCGCGAGGCCGAGCTCGCGGCATGTTTTCCATAGAACCTGGATGACTTCGGCTTCGGCGACCGGCCCGTCTTCCCCGATCATGACAAGTCCCCACTCGCGGCGCGGCACAATACCGGGCTCACCATCCTTGTCTCCCGTATCATCAAGCTCATATGGATCCGCCAGATACCCTTCTTTCTTGGTATACATTGAAAACGCATCCGCTTCAAAAACAAGTTTGAGCGGGTGCGGCAGAGACTGCATGCGATGCGAAAAATAAGCGCGCACCGCGCCGAGCACGCCCGACGGCAACAGCATAATACTCTCCCCGCTCTTGATCTCGCAGACGACCGGCGGCCGCTCATCCAGAAATCCCGCGCGCAGAAGAGGCGTCATCACAGCGGTACTTTCAATCGGCGCTATGCGCATCGTCTCAAATCCGTAAAATTGCGCGATGCCGTCTGCGGTCTTCCTGACCTCATCGCGCATCTTCTGATCCTGCGGCGTACAGTCAAGCCCGCGGATCAGATCGTCTCCCCTGCTTCCTTTATGATGCGTTTTTGGCATAGCTTAAAATCCTTTAGATATGCTCTTAGTAGCTTACGGCGTGATCCTCCAGAAGCCCGAACCGATCCAGAGGCCATGCGCTGAATACGGCTTTGCCGACGATAAACGTGCGCGCAAGCGGCCCCCAAAATCGCGAGTCCGAACTCCCCCCGCGGTTGTCGCCCAAAACAAAGTATTCGTCTTCGCCAAGCGTCATCTCAATGTCCGGACGCGTCAGGATAGATGCATCCAGATACGCCTCCGCGAGAGTAAATCCTTCCGGATACGTCTTGTTTACAATGCTCACGCGTCCTTTGGCGATTGAAATCTTCTCTCCGGGCAAGCCTACGATCCGTTTGATAAAAAATTGCCTCGTATCCTGCGGGTAGCGGAAGATCACGACCTCGCCGCGCATAGGCTCGCGAAACTGATAAGAAATCTCATCCACCACAAGATACTCGCTGTCGGTAAAATTCGGCTCCATAGATGCGCCGCGCACGACAAAGGGTTGCACAATGAAATACCGGATCGGTACGACGATCGCAAGCGAAATCAGCAGTACGCGCACAATTTCCCATGCCTCATCAAAAAAACGCCCGCGCTCTTGTGCCACGGGTGTGTCATCGGTTTTCAGGTCCGATTTGCTTTCGTCCATGCCTATAGTATAGTTATTTTTACACGCTTGGCAAGAGCCAGCGGGAATCAGGAAGCAGGAATGGGGAATAAGGGGTCTCCTTTTGATCCTCATTCACAATTCCTCATTCCTCATTCATCATTCATAATTCCTCATTCATGATTCTTATCGTCGGCCTCGGCAATCCGGGAAATACGTATGACAACACCCGCCACAACGTCGGCAGGGAGATTGTCATGGCATTCGCCGCGCACAGCGGCACCCGCGAGTTTCGCCCGGAGAAAAAATGGAATGCGCTCGCAAGTGACGCCAAAATCGGCAAAACCAAAGCCGTGCTGATATTACCCGAAACCATGATGAATAATTCTGCCAAATCGGTAGCGCCCGCCGCGCGATTTTACAAGATCAAGCCCAAAGACATCTTTGTCGTGCATGACGATGCGGACATCGCGCTCGGACGCGCCAAGCTTTCATTCGGCAGAAACTCCGCAGGACACAAAGGCGTGGACTCGCTCATCCGCGGCCTTAAAACGCGCGACTTCTGGCGCCTGCGGATCGGCATTGCGGGCAAGCGCGACATTCCGGCCGAAAAACTCGTTCTGAAAAAATTCACGCCAGACGAAACCCGACTCGTCAAAAAGATCACCAAAGCCACCATCGCGGCTCTTGAGACCATAGCCTCCGAAGGCCCCGAACGCGCGATGAATATGTACAACTCCTAACAGGTCTGATTCGTATTCACTTCTCTCCCCCCAAAAGGCCTGCATCAGTGCTTGCGTCGTGTTCGCTCTGTGGCTTCAATGATGTTTGTAGTAGTTCTTTGTGCTTGCCCCATCCATTCAACGCGCGCACAAGCTCGTCCGCTAACGCAGACGGCTCCCTATCGTTCCATCAGAGAAATAATCGCGTTCAATTCGAAAACATTTGCCCGTTGTGTATCAAGAGTAGTTTTCGGAAAAACTCTTCCGTATTCTCCGATCTCAGTTCGTTTTTTCTTATCTATATAGTTTGACTCAAATTCATTTTTGCACCACGCTGAAGTCTTTCCTGAAAAATTTTGACCTGGACGCAAAATTGTAAGTAAAGTAGCTTCCAAGCACGGGGTATTTTCCAAAAGTTCAACCCCTCGCTGGCGAGCTTCGGTTCGCGCTTGATTCATTTCTTGCGTGCTTTTATCGTTATCTAAAATTACAATCCGACGATCAAATGAACCGGGTTCATTGACCGCATTTGTGATAATATTTGTTGCAGTGCCGCCCTTGCCATTGCGGATTGTTACCGCCACGCCGCTATTGTGGGAATATAATCCTCGCAAGTGTTTCAAGAACATTTCTTCACCAAGACCCTCCCCATACATGAGTAAGGTACGACTGGCGCTTCGACGTTTCTTCTTGTGCGGGTTCGTTCGTGACATAACTTTTAGTGTTAAATCTTCGGAACAGCCCCGTACGCTCCGGCGATATATTTCGTGTAATAGTTTTCATCCGAACGAACATCGGATACTTCGTCTAGCCGCCACGCTTCACTAATTCCGTCCTCGTTCTTTTCGACCAAAATAATCTGATACTTGTCTAGCTTGCTCAAAAGCAGATGGCTATGAGTGCTGAGAAGAAGCTGTGCGTTCTTCGGGTTCGTTTCCGGCTGGATAAATAGATCAAACAACGCCATCACAATTTCGGGATGGAGGTTTACATCAAATTCATCTACAATCGCTATGCTACCTTTTTCCAGCGCGGAGAGAATACTCTTAAGCAAAACGAATAATTGTTTGGTACCGGACGATTCATATTGAACAGGTAGGTATTGAGTTTGACCATTGAACTGGTGTGCCGCTCGAACATTCAGAGAAAATCCATTTTCCTTTTTCTCTTTTTTAATTTCAAACCCGCTCAATCCCAGATCAAACCGACAAAGAAGCTTTTCCGCCTCTTGTTTAAGGGTGCTATTCTCGCTAAAAAAATCAAAAGCTTCGCCTAGTTGCGCGATTGAATTTGGAAGCAGATGATCACCAATCCAGCCAGCTTCAATGACATTTGTCTCGATCTTGCCCCAATAGGTGGCGATGTTCTGACTCTCGGCGTGGTTCAACCGAGCGGCCGTGCCAATTACACTCGCGTTAGATCGTAAAAGATTTTCAAATCCCTTTGGGAGTTCGAAGTTATCTCCCTCAAAATGATAGCGGCTTTCTTTCTCGTTCCAGCTTCGAGAGAAAATCTTTTTGGTAGATTTCTTCTCCTTCGCAAAACTAGTCAGCTTTAATTCCTCACTTAAGATTTTTTCTTTCGTAATGATAAAAGCGTATGTGTAGACTTTGCCATCAACCTCAAACACCACCGACAAGTCTGTCGGTGTGTTTTTCTCATCACCAAAAGCAAAGGGCTGAACCACGATCGGATTCTCGGGCTTCATGTTAAAAGAATCAATGATAAGCCACTTCAAAAACGGTAAGACTTTAAGTAGGTTTGTTTTGCCTGATGCGTTTGGTCCGATAACTGTCTCAACTTTAGAGAGGCGAACACCGGACTTTGTCTTAAAATATCCGTTATTCTCGGGGGCATTGCCGTTCACCTCAAAATTGAGAGATGTTTCCTCCCCAAAAGAATAGAAGTTTTTACAAGTGATTGAATGAATCATATCTTTATGGTTTTATCCTTATTTACCTCGACCACTTCTACCCTAGCAGGTTTATAGGATGATTGCAAGGACTTCCACAATATTTTGTAGATAAAGCTTTAAAATAGCCATTTTTGGGCTCGGTGTTGCTTCGTGTTCGCTCGGTGACTTCGGCGGTGTCCATGGTACCTCTTGTGCTTGCCCCAACCCTCCCATGCGCGTGCAAACCCATCCACTGACGCAGGCGGCTCCCTATTTCAAAAGTTCGATGACGGTGCTAATGACAGTATTTCTGTCAAACTTTTCATCAATCCAATCCGCATACTTAATTCGACAAAACTTCCACCCTGCGGCTTCAAGAACGCGCTGGCGTTCCTCATCGCTATCAATATGAATACCGTATGCTTCGTCTATCTCGTCTTTGAAATGGCAAGGCCCATCACATTCTACCGCGATACGTTTGCCTGTATTTGCATTGCTGATAACGAAATCAATCTTGAAGCCGCAACTTCCAACTTGGTTTTGGATTTTGTAGCCACGTTTTAGATTCGCGCGCATGAGATTGAAAAAATCTTCCTCAAAAAATGAATCAAAGGGTTTAAGGTCTGTGGAGTAAAATGCAACCTCTCCATTTTCCTGAACATAATCAAGATATTTTTTGAGCCAGATTTTTTCGGGTACTTCTTGCGGAGGCATACTAACGAAACAATGCACCTGCAATCTCGCGCGCGAAAACGCGACATTTACTCTCCCTTTGTTTATATCTCCCCGTATGTCGCCACCTTCACCAGTAAGTGGCACATATTTATTCTTTTGGTCTAGGGTTCTAATGACAAATGAATAAATCACAATGTCTTTTTCATCGCCCTGAATACCTTCAATGATACTAACTTTGTAATTATCCTCTTCTTCCTTAAAACCTTCTTTTTCAAAAAGCTCACGGATAAAAGTTGCTTGGGCGTTGAAAAAAGACAGAATGCCGATGGACTTATCGCAATAGCGATCATCGGCTCTTAGTTCCTTAAACAAGTCCAGTATCGCTTTGGCTTCAGCAACATTTACATTATCCGAAAATTCTTCGCTCCAATCAGATTTCACTTCATGAACGAGCATTACACGATTAGTATCTTTGTAGGTGAGATAATTGCTATTGACTGGAATTAGCTCTTTCCCTTTCGGAGTATAGAAATACTCGTTGCTGAAGCCAATCAACTCTGCCGGAGAGCGATAATGATAACGGAGTGGTCTATCCATAAAACCTCGCTTGTAGGCAATATCTAAAACTGATTGAACCGCATTTCCCGTGGCTTTGATTTGTCTTTCCTCCGGTATTTGATATCGGCGCGCGAGTTCATCAAAAACACGATTTGATTTGAACATTATCGTGCTATCCCGCATTTGTTCACTATCGCCCACAAAAAGCACTCGGTTTGTTCTGTACATTACCGGCAAGGTGTAGGCGATATTGCATTGCGATGCTTCGTCCAATACCACATAGTCAAAGATTCCTGCCTCAAGCGGAATAATACGACTTGCGTCATCAAGCTCCATTATCCAAACAGGAATGAGGTCTAAAATCGCGTTGAAGTTGTCGCTATCTTTGCGGAGATTATCAAATGTCTTAAATGCCTTCTTTGATTTTCCGAAAGCTGTCGCAAGTTTTCTAACAATTTGCTTGATCGTAATACCTTGCTTCCACTTGTCTACAATGCCCTTGTTAACGATATTCTGAATGTATAAAGCAACTCGCTTAACCCGCTCCTGTTCTGCTCGTTTTAACGCGGAACCTATCTTATTCGTACTATCTGCTTTTGCGAGTTTTTTAAGCTCTGATTTTATTTCTTGAACGCGCAGAATTTTATTTTTCACTTCTTCCAACTCTGACATCGCCGAGCTATCAATCTTTCCGTCTATAACATCAAATTCCTCATCAGAAACACCACAAGTGCTTAATCTCTGCCGCAATTTTTCCTCGGCATTCTCCAAACGCTGAATGTTCTCGTAGTAATAACAATGGTTATAAAGTAAATTGAGATGTTTGGTCGCCTCGTTGCGTGATATATCGCTCGTCAGAATTTTATCTATGTAATCAATAACTTCGCGTGGTAGTTTTCCGCGAACACCGCCGAGGCGAAAATTGCGGCTAACATTGTTTAGTTTTCGGAAAAGATTTGAGCGGCGATCATATCCAGTTTTTGCGACATCATCTCTCAATTTTCCAATTTCTTCGGCAAAATGCTTTCCGTTTAGGTCAAGTTTTGAGAAAAGGTTGTCAAATCCCTTTTTCTCATCACTTCGTTCGTATTTTTTGATAATTTTGCCGAGAGATTCTATTTCCGCTTTTGCGGCTTTTATCTCTTTCCACTCGGCAGACGAAAAACTTTTTGCAAAACACCCAAAATCAGAAATATCTATATCATATTCTTTCAATCCCAAAAGTTCTTGATGAAGTTGGTAATACTTTTGTTGTATCGCGATAACTTCGTTGAGAGCATTGCGATATTTATCTTTTTCCTCGACAGCTTGCTCAATCGGAGGTACAGAGGTATTGTCGCCGCTGTATTCCACCGAATGTTTTCTCGCATTGAATTTATAGCCAAGTTTTTCGATGTGTGCTCCCAATGCGCTTAATTGCGGCGCAATACCGTCAGCTTCATCTTCCTCGCCGATTTGCGCAGAGTTAGGATTTGGCAAATATCCATATAAATACTTTACGTCAAGCTTCTTGAGTTTATCTTTTACAACTTTTAGGGCTTGGGCTTTTTGACTTACGAAAAGCACTCGATTGCCTGTTGCGGCAAGATGACAGAGTATATTTGAGATTGTTTCAGACTTTCCAGTTCCGGGCGGTCCTTGAATGATCGCCGCCTTGTTGCCGAGTATTGAAAGTGTGGAAAGTTGGTATTTGTCGTAAAGAAATGGAAAATATAGCTCTTTTTCGTGAGGGGTATCGCCCTCAATATTTAGTCCCTCGTCGTCCGTCCAACTCGTAAGCGCGGTTTTGGCAAGTTCTTCCTCCGGTAATTGAGCAAGTTTTGCTAAATCCTCAGCGAGGAAGTAATTTGCTTTTGGACTTAAAGCAATTTTGATTTCTTCAAGAGAAAAAGATTTTTCATCAAAATTTGCTTCTTTCAATCTCAATTGGGCTTTTATCTTGTGCCAAATTTCCCTAAAAATTTCTAAATCGGTTATTGGCAAAGATAAGCGACCGTCCATTTCATATTTGCCCATTTCTTCCAAAAGCTGGAAATACAAATCCTCGCCGAGGATTGATTCCAACATTCCGATGTTTACTTGAATTTCTGGATCAACAGAATAAATAAAATACTTTCCGACTCCGCCCTTGCTGATTTCCTTCTCAATTCTTACCGGCAAAGCGAACAAAGGGTATCTATCAATTTTTGTCTTTACTGGCGCAACTTCTTCGGCTTCCTCGTTTTCTAAATCAATAACATCGCCGTTTGGTTCAAGTGATAGCTCAATTTCAAAATATCCAAAATTGAAAACTATCTGTTTGGTAAATTGATCGTTGCGATATTTGTTATAGATATCTTCAATTTTGTTGGCTAACTCTTTTTCTTTTTCATATTGTTCTTTCTTTGCCTTTGGAACTTCTTTTGGGTCGTAAGAATAGAAAGTATCAAGATTGATTAACTCGCCAGTACTGCCGTCCGTGTCGCCATTAAGCAAACCAACCAAGCCAAAATGTTCTTTCGGCAACTCGACGGAGTATTTTTGTTGCGTGGCAACTGTTCGCTCACGAGTGAGCTTCACATAGCCGAGGCAATACTTTATGAAATTGGCGAGATTTTGTTCCATAATTATTTCAAAAGCTCAGCGCTTGATGCTCCCAACGCTTGGGCTATTTTTTCAATGGTGGCAAGGGTGGGATTGCCTTTGCCCGCTTCAATATTGCTCATTTGAGCGCGATCAAGCCCGACCGCTCGGCAAATGTCGCCTTGCGACATTTTTTTGCGTTCGCGTATTTGCTTGATGTTTTTCCCGAGCTTTGATGTTGGGGTCATATCCACAGATGTAGTATAGCTAATCGTTGTGTCATATTACAATAGTGGTTTCGGACTTCGTCCGGTACGCAGATCCATAGAGTACGCCCGGACAAGTCCGGGCGTTATACATATATGGGGAGAGTTCGTCTTCAAAAGACCTCCGACCTCTCCTGCGGCACACTCTCACGACAGCTGGAGCGAGGGGGCGAGTAGAGCGGCAATCCCCGCTTGAGCCTGATGCTCAACATAACCCAGACAAACGCCGCATACCCAAACACGCAAGCAACGTACACGAGATCCGGACCGTATTCGCCGAACATATCTTCTCCTTATGAAGAAACTTTGAAGTCTCACAACTTTCTTCTTGACCTGTCTCTAGAATACCTTGATTTTTGCAAAAATCAAGGTTAGAATACCGCTCGGTGACGCAGGTACAGAGTAGAACCCATCTCAAAAATGGCTTTGAGGGGGAAAGCGAGCGAATTTCGTTGCAAATCCTCCGCCGCAGGGACGATTCGTACTGTGTAAGTACGATGAGTCCCGAGAAGGAGGATTTGTAGAAATTCGC
>CAZYED010000029.1:0-9542 GCA_964646295.1 uncultured Candidatus Saccharibacteria bacterium
TCCCTCGTGGAGATCACCTTTCGGAACAAAGCCCTTTGCACGGATTTTGGCATCGCCCACGTCATACGAGAGCTGATTCATGATCGGCGAGTCCACATACGAGACTTGCAGACTCGGGACAAATCCTTTGATCGCGCCGACAATCTCCTCCACTGTGTGATTTTCAGTTACGACATTGTAAATCTCGCCGTCAAAAAGATCGCGTTCCAAAATAAAATTGATCGCGCTCACACAATCGCCAAGATCCAAATACGGCCGCTTCTGCCGCCATGCCGTCTTCCAGACCGTGAGCGGAGTGCCGTTGATCGCTTGCCACGTAAATTTATTGACCGCGGTGTGAAATCGCATGCCGTGCGACCAGCCGAAGATCGTACCGAGACGACAGACGACAAATTTCAGTCCGTTTGCTTTTTGCCCTGCAAGATATTGCTCTGCCGCAAGTTTGGATTCGGCATACGGGCTTTGCGGCTTCAGTTCCGTACACGTCTCATCCACGCGCTCCGCTTGGCTCCCGTAGACGCTCGTCGTGGAGGGGAAAAACAAAGGTATGTCTGCAGTACGGCACGCTTCTGCCACGCGCTTGAGCCCCTCAAGATTCACATCCATCACCTCGGCGGCGCGTCCAGCGCTATTGGCCGCATCGGTGAGTGCGGCCAGATGCACGACTGCCGCGATTTGGTATTGCAGAAAAATCGCCCCAAAATCCGCAGTACGGATATCCGCTTCCAAAAACCGATACGCCAAATCACTCGGCAGATCAAAAAGAGACGGGTAGCGCTGGCTCTCCATATTATCCAGCAGAACGACACGTCCGACCGCCGCGCGCGAAATATCCCGAATCAATCGCGACCCGATATGCCCCAAAGCGCCTGTAACAAGAATCGTTTTTTTATCCATATCAAACGGTAGGTCCTGTATTCTTTTTTACCATCTCGCTAAACTCTGCGTAGTCGCGGATATATTCGTTTTCATCATAATAGTCATCGGCACATACCAAAATCACGCAGTCTTTTGAAAATCCGCTCATCGTCGCCCAAAGATGCGGCCCGAGGATGATACCGCAGGACGGATCGGACATCGTGGTCGTCTGTTTTGTAGTCCCGTCATCAAGCGCCAGCGTAAACGATCCCGCCACGCAAAATATCGCCTGCGTCACTTTTCTGTGCGCGTGATTCCCGCGAACAGCCGACGAATCCATACCCGTCATAAAATACACGCGCCTGATCGCAAAAGGCACTTCTTTTTCGGCTTCAGCCGCATACAGCATGCCGCGGCCGGGATCTGGCACGGCTTTGACGCGAATCACTCCCGAATTTTTCACTTTGATTTCAGGATTCATGCCTGCCAGTCAAATCCTATCATCGGCGAGTCGTGCGGGATTTCTTCAATCCCCGGATTTGCCGGATCATATTCTTTGCCCGCGTGATACACGATGCCCATGGGAGTAGTGCCGAGCACTTGATACCCGTGCGCCACGCCGGGCGGGATCGCGATCACCTTCATATCCCCCTCTCCTGCCATCACAACTTCAATTTCTCCTTTTGTCGGCGAGCCCTCTCGGATATCCGCAAGCACGATTTTGGCGCTCCCTTTTGTCACACACCATAGCTCCCAGTACTCCTTGTGGAGATGAAATGCCTTGATGACGCCTGCCGAAGTCTCGCTGTAGCTCGTCTGACGGATTTCATGAAATGTCTCCTCCCCCGCTTTTGCAAGCTCCGCAAAGAATCCATCATCACTTTGATGCGCTACAACTGTTTTTATTTTAACTCCATCTATCATAGATTTATTTTTTCCTGAATATCGTACGGAGTTTTTTTCTGCGATTCGTAGTAGGTGCGCATCATGACTTCGGCAAGCACGCCCATCACCATGAGCTGTACCCCGACGATCAGAAAGAGTGCGGCAAGCACGGGCAGAGGTGTCCGCACCAGAGAAATGTCGGAAAATATTTTCAGCGCGATTGCCCATATCCCCGCCGCCGTGCCGACGATAAGCGCGAGCAGGCCGATCCCGCCGAAGAAATGGATCGGGCGGTTCATGTAGCGCGTCAGGAACTTGATGAGGAGCAAATCCAGAATCACGCGATACATGCGGGAGATGCCGTATTTGCTTGCGCCATGCAGGCGCGGACGGTAGCGTACCGGAATTTCGGCGACTTTGCCGCCGCGCCAGTAAATATACGCGGGGATAAAGCGATGCATCTCGCCATAGAGAGGTATTGCCGCAATGCGCTCGCGGCGATACGCCTTGAGCGTGCATCCGTAGTCGTGCAGGGCAAGGCCCCCGATTTTTGAGATCAGGAAGTTGGCCGCGCGCGACGGTATCTTGCGCGTAAAAGGCTTGTCGTCCCACCGCTTCTGCCGCCACCCGGATACCGCGTGATATCCTTTTTCAAGCAAAGCGACAAGCTGGGGAATATCCGCGGGGTCGTTTTCAAGATCGCTGTCAATGGTCACGACAATATCGCCGCGCGCCGCGGCAATACCCGCCGCGAGAGCCGCAGTCTGGCCGAAATTATTGCGGAATGCGATCACTTTCAGGCGCGGCGTGTCTTCGGCCATATCGCGCAGGAGTTCAAAACTTCCGTCGCGCGAACCGTCGTCCACCCCGATCAATTCAAAATCGCCCTTCATGCCCTCCATGGCGCTCAAAAGCTCCGTGATAAAGGAGGGCAGATTCTCTTTTTCGTTATAAACAGGAAATACGACAGAGATCATACAGGGTATTATTTATTTTTTGAGAGCGCCGTGGTCTTGCGGCGATAAAGCTCAAGCGTCCCGCCGTCATTGCCATCCGTATATTTGCGGGGATACACGTTATAGACGGCGCCAACGGGCTCGTACTGCTCACGGATGATCTTCTCTATTTCGGTCGTCCGCGCCGCAGTATCCTCGTTCCCTACCCCCCAAAACGGCCGCCGGATCAAAGACGATGGCCACTGCTCGCGCTGACGCGCAAAATAATCGGCGTCATGGATCATCCAGTCGCGCACGATCGCAAGATTATAAAATCCCAAAGACCGCACGCGCTCGTCGTCCGCATCGTGTAAAAACAGGAAGTCTCTTTGCATGAGCGGCATGAATGTCCTGCGGTCGGCAAGAAATACATGATACAGCGAGTTATCAAACGTCAGAATCTTGTCGCCGGTGCCGGTATGCGCGCGTATGAAATCGGCTCCCCGCTCCACGCGCGCCAGATCCGACTCCTCGCGTGGATTTGAGATGACGTCCGTGCGATAGCTATTTGCCGCAAAATTGAGCGCGACGACAGATACAAGCAGGACGCGCGCCAGCGTATTCCCTGAAAAAAATCTCGTGATACCGACGGCGCCCGCAAGAGCCGCAAGAGGCATGAAGTAATTGGCGTAGTACAGGTTGCCACCGATGCGCCAGTAGAGAAAATGCGCGGCAAAAAGTCCCGCTGAAAAAATCGCCAGAAGCGTGAATCCCGAATTTTCACGGGCAAACGCCCGCAGACGGCGAAACTCGCGGAGCTTGATGGTTCCCACGACCGTCAAAAACAATACGACAAATCCGAAGTATTCGCGGATAAATCCGACCAGCACTTCCAAAAACCGTCCAAAACTCTGCGCAATCAGCGGACGCGGCAGGGAAGCAAACGGGCCGAAGCTGATATACGGCCCTAAGATGAAGCTCAATGCTGTGGAAGGATTGGGGAGTACAATCGGGAGATATCCAAGTACGACAATAGTACCCGTTACTACGGCAAAAACCCCCAACTCCACCAAAGATGTCCCTATCACCAGAAGATATAGTGCGTAGAGCGCTGTAGCCGCAATCATATTGGTACGGCCGAGTATCGCGAGAGCCAAGACAGCCGCGATGAGGATTGTCTTTTTGCGCCGAGAGAGTCCGCTGATCTCAAGGGCGACTACGGAAAGCAGGCACAGAATCGCAAACGAATACATCGTAGCCGACACATAGTTGCCGACAAGGAGAAGATTGCTCAAGACAAGCAGGAGAGATGCCGTCCCCGCCCATCTGCCGCCAAGACGCCTGCCGATCCAAAACACAAGCGCGAGAGCGCACGCAAGGAATACCGATGAAAGTATCCGCGCTGTATACAAATCCGGCCCGAAAAGATAGTGTATTAGGCCGTACATCACCGTAAGGGGTGCATAATCAAAAATGCCGTTTTGAAACGGCACAAGCTCCCCTTTCAAAATCAGATATCCTTTGAATGCGGAAAAAATCTCATCAGCCCATGTCTCACGATACATGATCATAATCGCGATTTCGGCAACGGCAAGAATGCCCGCAAGGACGAGTAGCGCCCAATATGCCTTGCTTTTCGTCCATTCACTCATAGGTTTTATTTGTACAATAAAGTAATGGGGCCGTCAAACTCTATCTCAAACATCGTTCTTTCTCCCGATGCAACGGATTGATCATAGTCGGCGATCAGAAACGACAGCATACTTTGATCCGGCACGTTATCTTTGAAACGCCGATTGATTACGCGCGAAGCCAGCGCGTAATGCGCCGCTTCAAGCAATGTATTTCCGAAAAACGCCATCTGTCCGCCGATGTCTGCTTTTTTATACCACCAGAGCCGCCGAACGCCGGAGCGCTGGGGACGATCAAGGCCCAATCCTCCGGCGATCTTTTCACGCAACGCCGATGCGATGACCCCTGGAGCCGCCGCCGGAGCCGGTGGAGGGATGTATGCGGTCTTTTGGGCGATCACATTGAGAACCCGATCGCTCGTAAAAGAGCGGTCTTTTATTTTATATCCAAAACGCGCAAGAAGCCGGTCAAATGCCATAGGAGAAAAAGAGTGCAGATGCGGCAGAAATGTCAGAATCGTCATAGACGATTCACCCAGCACATTCGGAACCGACAGCACAAGATAATCCCCCTCCCCCTGAAGATGCGCGGCATGCTCCACAAAAACCGCGGGATCATACACGTGCTCCAGCGTATGGTGGCTGAAGATGATACCGAAAGGAGCCGATTGTGCGAGTACGGTCCGGACGTCGGGCGACTCAAACGACCCGGTCAAAACCTCGCTTCCTGATATCTGTGCCGCAATCTCGGCACGGCGAGGAGAATACTCAATGCCCATAAGCCGCGCGAATCCAGCCCGCTTCAAAAATCCGAGCGATTCCCCATACCCACAGCCGATCTCCAAAACCTGCCGATTGCGATCGGATGTAACCGTCTCTATCATACGAACAGTATCGTTTTTTCTGCCCAAATCCCCCCGCTTCACGCGCGCGATGCGGCGATCCGATTTCTGTTTTTTTCCGTCCCCGGCCCGATCCCATACCGAAGAATAGAACTCCGCAATCCATGCTTCGTCAGGACGATCCCGGTATCCGACATACCCGCATCGGGAACAATACCCTATCCTGACTTTCTTCTTCCCGCCCTCCCCGGAAAGAACTGCAAGCGTCTCAAGAGGCATGTCCCCACAAGCAGGACATAGATGTTGAGAAGCAAGCGGAACGGCGTCGCTCACGATAAGCGCCTCTAGATCGCCGCACGCCAAAGGCTGTAAAACCTTAAAACCAGGAAGCATGCATCACTTGGACTTATACACTCGCGCGAGACGATCAAAGAGGTACGCGGCAAATGAATCGCGCCGGCGTTCAAGCGCAAATTTCATCGCAGGGTCGGAGATTTTGGCAAGCGCCTCGTCAAATGAAGGCGGGTAGACGAACCGCATGGGCCAGACAGAACGCGGAGAACAAAAACCGCCCGTGAACATGATGCGTTCACTTTTTGTCGCGTATCCGCCGCGATGAAGTCCGCCAGTGTCGGCAAATACGATCGTCCCCGCTCTGCCCATAAACGAGCGTATCGCGGATTTCGGGATCGCGTGATCAACCGCTTCATCCCCGGGATAGGTGCCCCGAGGCGGCGTGGGCAAAAACATCTTCCCATACCGCCCGCCGTGCTGGGAACCCGTGATGTATGTGAACGGCCCCGCGCCTTCATCCACGTCGTTGACGTATAAAAACATTTTACACATCCGGTCATCCTCGGGATCGCGATGCCATCGCTGGGAGGCGACGGCCGGAGCATCCGCGGAAACCGGCGTGGTTACGTTTAGCGTCAGGTAATAAAAAACCCCGTACATCTCCAGATAGGCATTCACCACGCCAAGTGTGCGGGGCAAAAGTGCCAAACGGGTAAAGGGGTCTTCAAGATCAAGAAACGGAATCGTATCCCACAAATGGATAAGGAACGGCTTTTTTGCCCTTGCGGAAGATGCTTCGCGCAATGCTCTCACGCGCTCCCGCAATACGGGGAGAATATTTTCTCCGGGAAATAACTCGTCCATATGAGTCGTAGCCACGCCATCGCGCCGCAAATCGCGGATGATACGGTTTTGGACGTCATTGAGCGCTGGCAGATTCCTCCGGTAACGCCTCCTGCTGTCGCGATTCAAAACATAGAACCACACCGGCCACCACGCACGAAACCTGAAGTACGCCCGAAAAAACGGATAGGCCGCGGCCTTTGCGAATGATTTTGAAAATTCTTTCATAACAAAATAGCCAGCATCCCTAACACCCACCATAATACCACCCCCCCCTTTCTTCCACAAGAAACGTCGCGATGCGTCCGGATACCTTCCCGTCTAAAGGACCGCAGATTTTATCGCGAAGCTCCCGGCGCTTGTCGGCGTCAAGATCGGGATTTTTGAGATAGGCATCAATGGCCGAAAAGAGATCGTCAAAATTATATACCACGCGCAAAGCGCCCGTTTCCAGCACCTCGCGGAAATGATCAAATCCGAGGAAGCGGCGTATGGAGCGTCTGTAGGGTCTGGTCTTATGTCCGTCAAATGCGGGCGCGATCAGAGGCCGGTCAAGCACTGCGGCTTCCACGGTCATCGTGGTGTAGAGCGCGAGGACGACATCGGCATGCGCCAAGATATTCATGAAATCAAAGCTCCGCGACAAGTCACCCCAAAACTCCTGCTGATAAAACACGACGCGCGGATGATCGGCAAACCTGTTGAATTTTTCCATATCAAACGCTTTGTCGCGGCCGCGGCCTCCAAGATACGGCCGAATGACCAAGCGCACATCGCGGCCAAACTTCCCCTGATCGGCCCATTCAAGAATGCTCGCTATAATATCCGGCTCATCGGGGCAATACGCGCTCCCCGAGACATACAGGATGTATTTTGAATCGGGCGGGAACGCAAGCTCATGCAGTACATCGGCGCGCGGACGCATATAGTCTTTGCGGACGATGAAATCAAAATGCGGATAGCCGACAACAGAGATATTCTCCATACGGTACGCCTGATGCTCAAGCGCCATGCGCCGTACCTGATCGCTTGCCACAAGCAGGCGGTCGGCATGGAAAGGCAGGAAATATTTATCCAGATGATCCCAGCCCGCAGGCATCGCGACAGTCGGGATTCGGCGGCGTTTCGCTTCGGCAAGCACATGCGCGTCAAACCATCCGTAGATATGCGGCGCAAATACGAGATCCGGCCTCACTTCGTCAAAAATCGCGCGAAACGGCCGCTCGGGAAAAATTTTAAGCCAGAGATACGGCACCAGCGTACGCTTGATCCGGCGCGATGTGCCGAGCGTACGCGCGATCAGAATCTTCGCGGGCGCCAAGTACCACTTGCCTCCCGCGGGCGGCTCATCGGGGCGCGTACCCATAGTCGCCATGATCCGCGTCGTGCCGGTAAATACCAGATAGGAATAGAGGAAGTAAAATGCGTGCTGGAAAAAAGATTTTTTGAGCGGCGCATCGGCGATCGCGACAATCACCTGCCGATCAAGCCCCTCGGGTACGAGCAAATGTTCATATTTGGCGCGGAACTGGGAAGGCAAGATAAATACGATCCGCTCGTCCGGATGCCGACGCAGATGCTCGCATGCGCGCTCAAAGACGCTTCCCGGAAAAAAGAAGAGATTGCGGTATACCGCGGATGACGAGAGACTCCAGATAACTGTTCTCATAGATTCATAGACTCATCGCTTCCTGCATAACATATTGGCCCACCCCATACCATTGGGACGATTTCTTTCTATACCCACGGCGGTATCGGGCGTTACGTCTTTCAGGCTTCCCGACTGCGCATGCACCAGCGCACAACGCAGACCCGCCGACTCAAGAAACCGCACGAACTCTTTCGGATCGGTGCCAAGATTGCGAAGGCCGTGGGGCCAGAACTCGGTAAAAATCACGGGCTGAAAGCGCTTGATCGTCTCGCGGCCGCCCCGAAACGCCGCGCCTTCCGCGCCCTGCACGTCTATCTTTATCGCGTCAAGTTTCTTTTGTCCCATATATGCGTCCAACGTCACCATTTCTATATCTTCCGCGCCTCCGCGCGCCGTTGTCGGAATATTCTTTTCGCTCAACGACGGATTCCCGAGATTTTTGCGATCAAGAAAAAGACGCGCCGATCCCGCGCGATCTCCGACTCCGGCTTTCACGGCTGTAACATTGGCAAGTCCGTTGAGCCGGATCGTCTCCTTCAGCATGTCGTACGCGTGCGATTCGGGCTCAAACGCATAGACACGTCCCTCCGGCCCCACGAGATGCGACATAAGCAGGGTGAAATATCCGAAATTGGCTCCTATATCCGCGACACTCATCCCCGGCTGTATGATTACGCGCAATATCTCAACCTCCGATTCATCATATGCGCCGAAAAGATAAAGGTACGGGATCTGCCCACGGTCTGCAAGATCAACGCGTACTTTCCCCTCTGCAATATCCAGCGTCGCTTCCCCGGACGGACGCAGAGCATAAAAACAAAACAGCAAAACACGGCGAACTCCGCGTATCCGGTCAAGACGATGCGCGACAAGCGCGCGGGAGATTTTTTGAAGAAGCGTAAGCATCAGGCGTATTGCAACTTAATTCAACATGCGCGTAAGAGATGCGGCGACGCGCTCTCCGGCGCGCCCGTCGGTGTATCCGCATTGATCGCGGACGATTTCGGTGCGGCCATTGGCGTACGCCTCCGGATTTTTGAGCGCGGCTCGGATCGCCCGCGCCATCTCCTCCCTATTCGTAATGACATCCATGGCCTTGAAACGCACGAGGCGCGCCAGATGTTCCCATTCAAAAAACCGCGCGGCGGAATTCCAGTAATCGCGTTTTTGCAGACCGTCAAACGCAACCGCCAAGATCGGCTTGTCAAAAATCGCGGCTTCAATGAAAAACGTGGAGTACATCGTGAAAACGACGTCCGCATGAGCAAGGGTCGCATGAAGAAAATCAAGGGAGACCGTGTCAAACTCCCAATCGTCTTTGCCATCTCCGATGTGTGCTACGGCAGGGGCCGCAAGAAACCCGTAGTCGCGCCGCATACGCTCAAGCTTTTCCTCGGGGAAATCATAGCGCGGATACGGACGCAGAAGAACCTCCACATCCTCCCCAAGCTCCCCTCCCCTGATGATCTCGTGCAGAATCTTCACTATTTCAAACTCAATTCCGATACCGGACTTCCCCGAAAAAGCGTACAAGATCAGCTTCTTCGCGGGATCTCCGCCGAGTGACACGATAAATTGCTCGCGCGATGTAGCGCTGTTCCCC
>CAZYED010000030.1:0-9448 GCA_964646295.1 uncultured Candidatus Saccharibacteria bacterium
AAAGGCATTGAACTTGTCATCAATTACGATTTGCCTGCGGTGTCGGAGGATTATGTGCATCGCATTGGTCGTACCGCGCGCGCGGGCGCCGGGGGACATGCAATCGCTTTTGCGCTCCCGAGCGAGCGCCATGCGGTGCGCGCGATTGAGCGTCTGACCCGCAAGACATTGTCGATTTCGGAATTACCTTCCGAACTTCCGCACGTGGCTGTCGCCCCGGCGCCGGAGCGCGACTTCCAGCGCAATCCGCCGCGAAGACCATTCGGCGCAGGCGCGCGTCCGGGTAGCGGCGGCCCGCGCTTCCCATCGCGCGGCGGGGGAGGAGGTATCGGAGACAGTCGCCATTTCGGCAGACGAAGATATTAAGAGCCGAAATTAGCCTTAAATGAGGCAAAGTCAATAGCGGTTTTTCAACCACTATTGACTTTTTATATAAAGTATGTTAGGGTGAGCGTACGCCTAATTTCGGGCATTTCAGTTCTTACAACTTACGGAGGTAGTTATGAAAGCGTTGGCATCGGCGGTATCGGCTCGGATTTCTCGCATTCAGCCGTATGATTTTTTCGTCCTGTGTTGTCGGTTGAATTTTTTGATCGGCATGACTGTCGGCGCGATCATCTCGGTCGCCGCCGAGATTACCGCGATGGTCGTCTTTTTCTACCCGTGGGTTCCCATTTTGTGGAAGCCCATCAACGGGGTGGCCTGGCAGTATGGGTGGGCTACCCAGATACTGTTCACGGCGGACAGTATCATGACGCATCTGCCGACTCTTTTTTTCGGGCTCGCCACCACTCTGTTCTTTGCGGGGATCGGGCGCATGTTTAGAAGCTGTATTCGGGATTTGGATCGGTTTGTGCGTCGCCACGCTAACTGATCCTCGTTCCCCAAACGCTCCCGCGTGTTCACTCATGCGGGAGCAATCAATTTTATACAAAACATATTGCAGGATCTGCATTTCCTCTTTACAATAGCGGGTAATGGAAGCTCTGATGGGATTTGATCTTGCGGGGATGATTCAGGCTATCGGCTATGTCGGCCTCTTTGCGATTATCTTTGCCGAATCGGGCGTTTTGCTCGGGTTTTTTCTGCCGGGCGACTCGTTGCTCTTTACCGCGGGATTCCTTGCGTCGCAGGGGTACGGCAATATCGCCGTCATTGCGGCGATTTGTTTTATCGCCGCAGTGCTCGGGGATTCATTCGGTTATGCGTTTGGGCGTAGGGCCGGGCCGCGCGTATTTGTCCGCGAAGAAGGGTGGCTCTTCCGCAAAGCATATGTGGAGCGCATGCGGGTATTTTTTGCGCGTTACGGCGGCAAGGCCATCGTGCTGGCGCGTTTTACTCCGGTGATCCGCACGTTTGCTCCGATCTCTGCGGGAGTCGCGGGGATGCCATATAAGACGTTTTTTTTCTATAACGTAACGGGCGGTTTTCTCTGGGCAGTGGGGATCGTGGGCCTCGGATATGTGCTCGGCAATACCATACCCAGCATTGACGGATTTTTGCTTCCGCTCGTCGGAGGCATCATCGTGATCTCGCTTATCCCGTCCGCGGTGGAATTTTTTGCGATGCGTTCAAAACGAAAACATGGCGGATCCAAATGACGATTTGAAGAAGCCCGCGGGCGCCGGCGTCTCGCGCAACGTCATCGTCATGGGTACGGTGAGTTTTCTCAATGATCTCTCCTCGGACATGATTTTCCCGTTTATCCCCGTGTTTTTGACGAGCGTGCTTGGAGCGCCCGTGGCTTTTGTCGGTGTTGTGGAGGGAGTAGCGGATGCTACGGCAAGCATTTTGAAAATGGTATCGGGGCGATACGCGGATATCTTGCGCCGTCGCAAGCCATTTATCGTCGGCGGATATGCGCTCTCCGCTCTTGCAAAGCCCTTGCTTGCGTTTGCGGCCGCTCCGTGGCATGTCCTTGCCGTGAGGTTTATTGACCGCACGGGCAAAGGTATGCGCGATGCGCCGCGCGATGCGCTCTTGAGCATGTCAACCGAGAAACAATCCGTAGGCAGGGCGTTCGGATTTCATCGCGCGGCGGACACGCTGGGTGCTGCGGCGGGGCCCATGGTTGCGTTTCTGCTTCTGCCGTGGCTTGGCAATGATCTGCGTATGCTGTTCCTTTTTTCGTTTGTCGCGAGTTTCGTCGCGGTTGTGATCCTGCAGATTTTTGTACGGGATCGCGTTCAATCGCTCCCGCAAAACCTTGCGGTGAGTGCCCAGAGCATCCCATATCGATCGCTCGGCGCGCCTTTTTATATTTTCCTTACTGCCGCCGTGGTGCTTGCTCTTGGCCGCGCATCGGATGCGTTTCTGATCCTGCGTGCGCAGGATGCAGGCATTGCTCTGGCTCTCCTGCCTCTGCCGTATGTGCTGTCCAATCTTGTCTTTTCGGCGTTTGCCATGCCGGTAGGTTCGCTTTCCGATCGCATCGGCCATCGCAATACTTTTATGATGGGGATTGTCCTGCTGTCCGTCGTCTACATGCTTTTTGCGCGTACGCACTCGCTCACGGCGCTATGGGCTCTTTTTGCTTTGTATGGGTGCGCCAATGCATTTGTGGAAGGCGTCGGGCGCGCTATTGTCGCGGATATTGTCGCGGAGGGCGCGCGGGGGACGGCATATGGGTTGTACAATGCCTGCACGGGCATAGCACTCCTGCCTGCGAGCGTCCTGTTCGGATTTTTATGGCAGTATTCCGGGTTTGCCGCGGCATTTATCTACAGCGCTGTCCTCGGCGGAGCGGCTTTTTGCATCTTTCTCTTTTTGCGCATCCGGTATCGGCGTATGAATCACATATGATGTAGATACAAAAACGCCCCGTCCGCGAGTTGGCGGAGCGGGGTTTTTTGTGAAGAGTAAGGGTACTCTACATCGGCATTCCGGATGCGCCTGAGCCGGACGACTTTCTGCCGTACCAGGAGACGAGCGCCCAGAGACCGACGGCAAGATGCAGGATATTGTCTGCGGGATTCTCAAGGTTTGCACCAAGAAGATCCGGAGCCATAAAGCCCCATACGCCGACCGCAAGTCCGAGGAGTCCGACGATCAGGGTGATCGGGGTACGGAGAGGGGCGAGGGCAAAAGCGATCGCCAAAGCCGCAATGCCGAGTACGAGATGCGCCCAGTTCTCCGCAGTGTCAAACCACCAGAACGATCCGAAGACGCTTGCTTCCGGTGTCGGGCCGATGATACCTGCAAATCCCGCAACGCCGACGACAATGAGTACGATACCTCCGATGATTAAAAAGTTTTTTGGATTCATGATGAATGTTGGTTTTTAAGATGGATGAAGTATCTGCCGACCTTTTAAAAGCTTCTTATAGTATACCATGAGCCCCAGATGATTATATGCAAAAGTGTGGATAACGATCATGTAGCTAGTTTGATTGACAGTCTGCATGAAAGCACCTACGATCCCTATATTCATGCAGTGTATCGCATATGAATCCGTTGCTTTCCGTAGACAATCTGCATGCGCGCGTTGAAGGGAAGGATATCCTTTCGGGCGTCTCACTCGCCGTTCCCGCAGGCGAGATTCATTTTTTAATGGGTCCCAACGGGTCCGGCAAGACGACTCTTGCCAATACTCTCATGGGCAGTCCGCAAATTACGGTGACTGCGGGCGCTATCAGTTTTAATGGCGAAGAGATTACGGGTCTGCCGCCTGAAGAACGCGCAAAAAAGGGCCTGCATCTCTGGTTTCAGCATCCGGCGGAGGTTGCGGGCGTAGGCTACATGCCTTTTTTGCGGAGCGTTGCCGCATCTCGCGGCGAGACGCTACCCCCGGAAAAGGAATTTCGCGATGCGGTCGCCGCGCGCGCAGAAGAGCTTGAGATGCCTGTAGCACTTCTTGAACGCAATCTCAACGAAGGGTTTTCCGGCGGCGAGAAAAAACGGAGTGAACTCCTTCAGCTTGCGGTATTTGCTCCGCGCTTTGCGATCTTGGACGAGTGCGATTCGGGTCTTGATGTGGACGGCACACGCGCGGCCGCCAAAGCCTTGCAGGCGTTTCGCGACGGCAGGCGATCGCTTCTGGTCATCACTCACCACGGCGCACTGCGCGAATATCTGCGTCCCGATGCGGTGCATGTAATGGCGCAGGGGCGCATTGTCGCAAGCGGCGGGGAGGAATTGGCGATTGCAATTGAGCGGGACGGCTTCGGACAGTTTGGCGTCTAGTCATATAAAAAACGTAATGGTAAAATTGCTTTCAAAAATCTCCGGTGCTGAAGCCGCGTGGGAACAATCGGATCCCGAGCGGTGGGTATCTCGCACGGGCAAAGGCATCTCGCAGAAAATCGTAGAAGAAATCTCCTCGCTCAAAGGAGAGCCTGATTGGATGCGCGAAAAACGCCTTGCCGCGTACCGTTTTTTTGAATCAAAGCAAATGCCTGCATGGGGTGTTGATTTATCAGGTCTCAACTTTGACGACATTACGTTTTTTATCCGTCCGGATGAGCGGCGATTTAAAACATGGGACGAAGTGCCCGGCGACATCAGGCGCGTCTATGACGGCCTTGGCATCCCGCAGGCAGAGCAGAAGTTTTTGGCGGGTCTCGTCGGGCAGTACGAGTCCGAAAGCTTTTACTCGCGTATCAGGGAGAAATGGGAAAAGCAGGGAGTGATTTTTACGGATACCGATACTGCGGTGAAAAAGTATCCCGATCTTGTAAAAGAATATTTTATGACACGGTGCGTGCCGATCGCGGATCATAAATTTGCGGCTTTGCATGGCGCCGTATGGAGCGGTGGATCGTTTGTCTACATACCCAAAGGCGTGCATGTAGACCTGCCTTTGCAGGCATACTTCCGTATGAACGCAAGCCAGTCGGGGCAGTTTGAGCATACGCTCATCATCGCCGAAGAAGGGTCGTCCGTGCATTATATAGAGAGCTGTACGGCGCCCAAGTACACGAAGGACTCGCTCCATTCGGCAGTCGTTGAGATTTTCGTAAAAAAGGGCGCGTCCGTCCGCTACACCACGATCCAGAACTGGTCAAAAAATGTTTACAATCTCAACACCAAACGCGCCATCGTGGAAGAAGACGGCAAAATGGAGTGGGTCGGCGGCTCGCTCGGCTCAAAAGCGACGATGCTCTATCCGATGTCGGTCCTTACAGGGCGCGGAGCGCATGCGCGGCATCTCAATATTGCGCTTGCAGGGCCCGGCCAGTGGAAAGATACGGGAGCCAAAGTGATCCATGGCGCGCCGTATACAAGCTCACGCGTGATCTCAAAATCAATTTCGCTTGGCGGCGGGAGATCAAGCTATCGCGGCTTGCTGAAAATCGCCAAAGGTGCGCGGGGATCAAAAGCGCACGTGCAGTGCGACGCCTTGCTCCTTGACGAGCATTCGCAGTCGGACACGTATCCTTATATGGAGATATATGAAGACGACGTATCGCTCATGCATGAGGCGACGGTAAATCGCGTGACCGATGATCAGCTTTTTTATTTGCGCTCGCGCGGCTTGAGCGAGGAGCAGGCGCTTGATCTCATCCTTGCGGGATTCCTGGATCCCATCTCGCGCGAGCTTCCTTTGGACTACGCGATTGAACTCAACCGTTTTATCCGCATGGAGATGACGGGATCAGTGGGATGACGGCAACCGCAGTAAAAAAAGGAGAGGAGCGCGCGATACAGATTGATCCTTCTTCCACGGAAGAAGATTTGGAAATTGAGGAAGGAGGGAGCGCTACGGTATTTATAGCGAACAATCCCAAGCTTACTTTTTCGGCAAAGCTTTCGGGCAGGGGAGCGGCCTTGAATGTCATCGGGAGATTGAGAGGCATAGGAGATATGCGTCAGGAGATCACGCTCAAAGCGATTTTGCAGGCGCCGGATACGCGGTGCCGTGTAGACATGCGCACGGCACTTGCGGATACATCCGCGTCCTTTTTTGACGGGCTAATCCGTATGGAGGAGGGCGCAAAAAACGCAGAAGGGCATCTTTCGTATCGTGCGCTTCTGATGTCGCCCGGCGCTCGCGCAAAACCCATCCCGCGGCTTGAAATTCTCACCCGCGAAGTCGCATCTGCGGGACACGCCGCATCGGTGGGCAAAATAGACGAGGAACAACTCTTTTACCTCCAGTCCCGCGGCCTATCGCGCAAAGAAGCCGAAGCGCTCATCGTAGAGGGCTTTCTTGCTATATCAAAAATGGCTTAGATAAGAGGTATTATACCCAAAGTATTGACGAAATGATACATATAGTGTACTATAGGCCTGTTGCTCTTTGAAGCTTCCTCGTGGGCTGGCTAACGCGCCGAAGTCCGATCACTGCGATCGGTCGCTTGGACGCGGTAGGCACAGCCATGCACGAGGAGGTTCACATGACATCCAAGTATCTTCTGTACACCGCCTATCCCGATACCGCAGTCCCAGGCTGTTGGTATCCGGAGGATGTACAATGCTACACCAGTCTGAGAGATGCAATGGGACAAGCCGAAAACATGCTAAGGCTGGGGTCTGCTCCTGCTAGAATCGCTGTCTACCAACTGGTAGAAGTGATCAAGGACGGCGAATTAGAGGAGAATCAAAATGAGGAGTGAGTATTCCCTCCCCGTCTCAACTGGACACATCTCATGCGAGGTGTGCCGAGCAGAGGTCATAGCTCTTTTCAAAATCTCATCAGCAAACCGTTCAGGTTGCAAACAAATCTTCGCGTACTTAATTACAGTTTTGGTTGAATGTTGTCGCCTGTACGGTTTGTTGATGAGTGGAAGTAGTAAACCCTAATCGCCACAGAAAGGAGCGATTATGGATCTGGTAGAATTTTTGCAACAGCTGACCGACAAGGGCGTTGGCTTGGCAGGGACGCACCCAGAAGTTGGAGTTTACTATGAGCTCCAGCTTCGTCACCTGTCGGGTCCGTTGACGGGGGGAAAGCAGTACCTTCAAGTCAAATGGACCAAAGAGCCGCAATCGTTTGGAGGCCGAATGCCCCCTTACGAGGTGTATTCCTCTCTTGATGTAATAGAGGGGATGACGTTTGAAGAAGTGCATACCGAGGCCATGGCCGTGATCGGTCGATGGTGGAAGTGGTGGCACAACTTCTCCGAGAGCAGTTGAACCAAACAGGGAGTGTGTATACGTGCCGCTCCCGCCTCACCCGAGTGCGTTCCGATCGGATCGGAATGCTTTCAGGTGAGGCTTTTTTGTTTCCTCGTGGTTCTCTTATCTGTTTGAAGTGGAACTTCAAACACCGGAGGGTGGCCTTTCCATTTGCACTTTGGCCGTGGGAGACATTATAGTGGTGCTATACGTTTCAAATATATGAATCTTGGCGTTTCAGCGCGAAAAGACTTCCCGATATACGCGAACTGCAAAGACCAGCGCGGTCTTTGCTATTTGGATTCGGGCGCGACGTCGCTCAAGCCCGCCATCGTGATCAATGCCGAGCGCATGTATGAAGAGCAGTACTCTACCAATGTACATCGCGCGGCGTATCATCTCGCCGAGCGCGCGACAGAGGAGTACGAGGGCGCGCGGTCGGCGATTGCGAAATTCATCGGCGCGTCCCGACCGGAAGAGGTCGTATTTGTTCGCAATACGACCGAAGCGTTTAATCTCATCGCGACAAGCTACGCCGGACGTTTTCTGAAAGAAGGGGACGGTATATTGCTTACCGAGATGGAGCATCATGCAAATTTGATTCCGTGGCACGAGCTTGCGCGCGCAAAAAAACTTCGGCTTTTCTTTTTGCCTTTTGATACAGCTACTGGAGAGCTTGTGTGGGATGAAAAATCATTTGTCGGATTTTTGAAAGAACGCAATATAAAATTGGTTTCGCTGACGCATGTTTCAAACGCGCTTGGTACGATCAACCCCGTAGCGGCGATCGCGGCCCGTGCGCATGAGGCGGGGGCGGTGGTTGCGGTAGATGGCGCGCAGGGAGCGCCGCATGTGCCGGTGAACGTGCAGGAGCTTGGCGCCGACTTTTTTGCTTTTTCCGGACACAAGATGCTCGGGCCGACAGGCATCGGCGTCTTGTGGGGGCGTTATGATCTGCTTGAAAAAATGCCGCCGTATCAGATGGGCGGGCATATGATTGATGATGTTTATATTGATCGCAGTACGTTTCAGAATCCGCCGTTTCGGTTTGAAGCGGGTACGCCGCATGTGGCGGGCGTGATCGGCTTTGGCGCATCTGTGCGTTACCTTTCCGATATCGGGATGCCTGCCGTACGCGAGCATGAAAAAAAGCTTTTGAGTCTTGGTATGGAAAAACTCTCCGCAATCCAGGGTATTCGGATTCTTGGCACGCGGGACGTGGAACTGCGGAGCGGATTCGTGTCGTTTGTCGTGGATGGCGTGCACCGGCACGAAGTCGGATCGTTTTGCGACGAGGAGGGAGTGATGATCCGCGCGGGGGATCACTGCGCGCGGCCGCTCCATCAGAAGCTGAAAATCCCCGCATCATGCCGTATGAGCGTCTCGGTATACAACGATACCGATGACGTGGAGCGCCTTGCGGCCGCCATCGGCAAGCTCACGGAGACTTTTAAAAAGTGATGCTATATCGCGAGGAAATCATTGAGCGGTGGAAGTACCCGCGCCGCCGCGGAGCAATGCAGGCCCCCGACGCCGAGGCCGAGGTCGCAAACATGTTTTGCGGGGACGAAATCGCGCTCTCTTTGCGTCTGGATGCAAAAAAAGAAATAATCCAAGAGGCGCGATTTACAGGAGACGGGTGCGCTCTCATGACGGCTTCCGCGGATATCCTTTGTGAAGCCATAGAAGGCAAGACCGTGGAGGACGCAAAAAAATTTACGGCCGATGATCTCCTGCGCCTGTATGGCGAGCCGCCGACTCCCGGGCGCTTGAACTGCGTCCTGCTCGCTCATCGCGCTCTTGCGCGGTGTTTGGCCGTGGTTTGATCGCGTTTGAGCGGTCTGGTATGATGCGTCTATGCCCGAAGAGAAAAAGATCAGAATAGGCAAGCTTACGGTAGATCGCGCCTTGTGCATAGGCGCCGCGTCTTGCGTCGCGGTAGCGCCTACGGGCTTTGAACTGGATGCGGAAAACAAAGCCGTCATCAGAAGAAAAGTGCCTCCTCCGTCTTCGGATGCGACTCTGCGCAAAGCCCTGGAAGATCAGACGATTGACGACGAGACTCTGCTTCTTGCGGCGAAATCCTGCCCCACGGCCGCGATCAGTATTTTTGACGAAGAAGGAAATCAAATATATCCCTAAAGTTTGTAGATTGTAGTTGGTAGCTTGTAGTATAAGCGCTAAAAAAAGATTTTATGAACATCCTATCATTATTGACTGCGGAGGCTCATTGCGATATTCCGTGCGGGATCTATGAGCCGACGCCTGCCAAAATCGCCGCGATGACCGTGCTTCGTATGGCCATGCAGATCGGCGAATTGCATCCGCCGTCCGGATTCCCTCTGAATTTTGATCTTGTCGCGATGAAAGCGCTTGGGAACAGCATGATGCG
>CAZYED010000031.1:0-9266 GCA_964646295.1 uncultured Candidatus Saccharibacteria bacterium
ACCGTTCGGAACCCAAAGACCCCTTCGGGGGTTTTTGTTTCGCTCAAAATCACACTATACTGTCTACGTGGATCCGAGGGCCGAGTCCGAGCGGTCTCGGGGACAGGATTACCAACCTCGTCTTTGGGGTTCAACTCCCCCTCGGTCCACACAAAAAATCCGTTCATTACGAACGGATTTTTTGTTTTCAAAATTCAATCTATCCCCTCTCAAAGTGCGCGAGCGCATGCTCACAAACTTATTTGAGGGCAGGTGCGCTTGTAAAAGCCGCACCTGCACTGTTTTGATCACCTTCTTTCTTTTTATGCGATAGGCTATCGCACGTTGCCGTACCGGACGCTGTCCGTGTGACGGCCGTCTGACTGCGGGTCGGCAGAGGCGGCGATCCGCGCCGCATGCCGCATTTGTTCTGCTTCACACGCAGGCAAATTAGCGCCTGCATGGTGGCGGACACCATGCTCGCCGACGATCTCTTGGCCGGGGACGATGCCCTGGCCGCAACGGATACACGTAGCGCACGCTTGCGCCACATGTATCATTTCTCCGAACGGTCGGCCCGTGGAAACCTCTTCCAGAGCGGCTTGGGCCGCTCCCGTCGGGGAGCGGAATACCGGGGTTCGTTTTCCCCCAATTCGGAACCATACCCCGGGATGCAACCGGGCGGCACTACCGGTATGCTCCACTACCGTCGGAACGCCGGCGGCGGCGTTGTCGCTTAGGAATTGGCGCACCACACGGCGCGCCTCCTCTGGATCCGCCACGCCTTCATCGTCCCATCTCGGAAATTCCCAGTTCATTTTTCTTCCCTTTGCTGTTCTTCCGTGCATGATGCATCGGAAGATGGCGGCCACACACGGGCGGCCATGTCCCTAAGGACACTATCTTCAGCAAGGGATTGAAGGCACCATGATGTGATACGCTCAATCCCTTGCTGAAGTAAAAGGTGATTCAGTTATAAAGAACTTAATAAGCTGATTATAGCATGCGAATTTACTGTTGTCAAGTGCCCTTGGGCAGGCAATCAGGGTTATACTTGCAGGATGGATGCTCAAAAGCGTAAAAAAGTGCTCTATATAGGCACAAAATCGGTATGGGGGGGTGCCCAAAGATATGTCTATGATCTGGCTACCAGCCTGCCTAAAGACAAGTTTGAGGCGGTGGTCGCGGCGGGTCCTATTCCTGATGGACGGACAAGCCCGCTTTTTGAGATGCTTGGACGCGAGGGTATACGGACGATTCAGATCCCCGCTTTCAGGCGCGATATAAATCCGCTCAAGGAATGTGCCGTTTTTTTCCAACTGCTCAAGGTATATATAGAGGAGCGGCCGGACATTATACATCTCAATAGCTCCAAAGCAGGCGGCCTCGGAGCCCTCGCCATCTTCTTTTACAAAATCCTCTATCCTCTATCCTCTATCCTCTATCCTCGTACAATTTTCACCGTCCACGGCTGGGGCTTTCTTGAGGATCGCATATGGATCGCAAAGAAAATCATTCTTTTCATAAGCCGGCTGTCTTCACTCTTTCAGGACAAAGTCATCCTGCTTGATCGCGCAGATTTTGCGGCCGCAGAAAAATTCATCCCCGCGCGCAAGCTCGTACTGATCCCCAACGGCATCAAAGAAATTGATTTCCTCGCGCGCGCCGATGCGCGCGCCCTGCTTGCGCAAAAAATAGAACGTCCCATCGCGCAAGATACGATTCTCATAGGCACGATCGCCGAACTCACGAAAAACAAAGGCCTCCGCTACCTCATAGAAGCTATCGGTCTTATCAAAAACCTACAACCTACAACCTACAACCTACAAACTCTTATCATTGGCGACGGCGAAGACCGCCCGCGTCTTCAAAAACAGATCGCCGATGCCAAGTTGCAAGATCATATCTTCCTCGCAGGCTTCGCCCCTCACGCAAATCAATATCTCAAGGCATTTGATATCTTCGTACTCCCCTCTCTCAAAGAGGGCCTGCCGTATGTTGTTGCGGAAGCTATGACAGCAGGGCTTCCCGTGGTTGCAAGCGATATAGGAGGACTCCCTGATATGATCTCAAGCGAAGATGCAGGTATTCTGGTACCCCCAAAAAACGCCGGAGTGCTTGCCGACGCATTGCAAAAGCTTGCGGCAGACGAAAATATGCGCCGCAAAATCGGCACACAAGCCGAATCAGTCGCCAAGACAAAATTCGCCTTTCATGATATGCTGAATCGCACAATCAAACTCTATGATACGGACACGGGTGAGTAAAAAAATCGTCTTACTGCTTGCGGGCGATATCTTCCTGCTGTATGCGGCTCTCTGGGCAACGCTTGCAATTCGCTACATACCCGAGGAGCGAGCCTCTCTTTTTCAGTTGCACCTTTTTCCTTTTACGCTTATTTTTTCTCTCTGGCTCGCACTCGTCGCGGGATTCAGCCTGTACGAACTGCGCATTCTGAAAAACAGCAGAATCTTCTTATACCGGCTCATACAAACCATGACGATCAACACGATCCTTGCGATCGTGATCTTTTATTTCTTCCCTTTTGCGATTGAGCCGCGCCGCAATCTCCTCCTGATCGCAGGTATCGGAACCGCGCTCTTTTTCAGCTGGAGGTGGATCTTTAATATGATCGTCCCCCGCGCGCCTGCGGCGCGCGTGATGTTTCTTGGCATCAGCCGCGAGACCATAGACCTTGCGGATTATCTTGCTTCAAACCCCCAGCTTGGCTGGCGGCCCGTGGCATTCGTATCCCACGGGGAACCCGTACAGTCAGCGCTTCCCTCACTGCCCTCGCTCCCCCACTTCGTGCTCGGCCCCGAAGGCTTGTCGCATCTCGTGCGCGATTTCAAGCCGCAGGCGATCATCATCTCGCCCGAAATGAAAAATGACGCCGAAGTGGTCGCGGCACTTTTCAAAATCATCGGCCTTGGCGTGCACACGTACGATTTTGCCGCATTTCATGAGATGCTCACGGGAAAAATCCCGCTCTCACTGATCCGCGAAGCGTGGTTTCTGGAAAACCTCATTGGGATCAAAAAGCATTCGTATGACGCGGGCAAACGCATCACGGATATCCTGCTTGCCGCCCTCCTGTCCCTGCCGACTTTAGCTCTCACGCCTTTCATAGCAGCCGCGCTAAAGATAAACTCCCGCGGGCCGATCTTCTTCCGCCAGAAGCGCACCGGCAAAAACGGTGCTGTATTTGAAATACTGAAATTCCGCTCTACCTACCGTACTGCGGTGCCGGAGCATTTGGGCTGGAACAAAGCGGAGGATGCCGGCGCATATACGCCGGTGGGAGCACTGCTCCGCAAGACCTACCTTGACGAATTGCCCCAGCTCATTAATATTTTTAAGGGAGAGATGTCATTTGTAGGGCCGCGACCCGAACGGCCGGAATTCGTACAGCGCCTCGCGCGCGAAACCCCCTTTTATGAAATGCGGCTCCTCGTGCCCCCCGGCATTACCGGATGGGCGCAGATCAATATGGAAAATGATGCGTCTGTGGAGGATGCGTCGGAAAAAATGCAGTACGATCTCTATTATGTAAAAAACAGATCGTTTATGCTTGATCTTCTGATTATGCTCCGTACGACATTTACTCTGATCCAAAGACAAGGCAGATAATGGCCTCTATGCGACTGACCCCCGACACAAAACTCCACTCGCGCGAGCATGTGCTTGCCGATGACCTTGCGGGTATGATGGGAGAGCCAAAACGCTTTGCGGCCTACCTTGGTATTGCCAAGCGCTACTATGAATCCGACCTGCGCGCGCTTGCCCGAAGAGTTCTGGAAAAAAACGATCTGCCGAGTGACGCCCGCGGCAAATATTTTTTTGCAGTCCTGCGAACCCTGCCCGCGACACCCGAAGCGCGCAAAAAGCGTCGTCCCGCAAAGAAGAAAAGGCCTATAAAAAAACAAAATGGAAAAGACACATAAAGAATCAAAAGAAAAGACACTCCCGATCGTCCGGGAGCCGGACAAGGTATTGAGGAAAAAGGCGGCAAATCTTGCAGTACATGATATTACGACGCCCAAAATCCAGAAACTGCTCGCCAAGATGAAGACAACGCTTGCCGAAACTCCGGACGGCGTGGGCCTGGCGGCACCCCAAGTCGGCGAATCCTTGCGCATATTTATCGTCTCGGAGGAAGCCGAGGAGGTAGACCGCGCCGAAAAAGAAGGGTGGGAGCGCAGATCACGCGCGCACCCCGCAGAAAAGAACGAGCGCCCCTATGAGAAGCGCGCGTGGAAGTATTACGTCTTTATCAACCCGATCCTCAAAAACTCCTCGCGCCGCAAGCTTACGGGGCCGGAAGGATGCCTCTCTGTCCCGGGAAAATTCGGTGAGGTCTTGCGGCATGAAAAAGTCAGCGTGGAGGCGCACGATGAGCATGGAAAGAAATTCAGGCGCAATGCATCCCGTTTTTTTGCGCGCGTCCTGCAACACGAGCTTGACCATTTGGATGGCACGCTGTTTATAGACAAAGTGAAAGCTCTTTTTGACGTGGAGAAGTGATAAAGCGGCGCGAAATGCGCGCCGCTTGAAGACTATTTCCTCACATCAATGGGAGCGAAAGACGCTCCGGTCATGGGCTTACGCGACGGACGGACTGACTTTCTCGCCTTCGCTTCCCTGCCAAGCACGTTTATCCATAAGGCAAGTGTACGAGCCTCACCGCTCGCATTATTTACAGATGCCTTGCATGCGGATAGCACATCAAATGCCGGAAGTGGATTCCAAGCAAGATCGGTGATTGCCATTAGGATTCTCATGCGGGAAAGCGGGCCATCGTCCGCACCGATCACATACGGATTCCGAGCCATAAGCCTCCTCCCCAAATACTCGGCGACTGCTTCACGTACGTCCGAATAAGCTATGTCGGGCATAATACCCTCCTGCATATGACGATAAACCAAAGAGCCGTTAATACAGAAAAACACTATAGCATCATATGAATAATATTTCCATTCTTCTCTTCGGCACTTCCGAATTTGCCGTACCCGCTCTTGAGGCGCTCATGGATGGCGGATACCCCATCGTGGGTGTCGTAACCAACCCCGACGAGCCTGTAGGCAGGAAGCATGTACTCACAGCGCCTCCGGTAAAGCTATGCGCCGCGCGGCACGGCATATCCGTATTCCAGCCGGATAAACTTGATGTAGTGCACTTCCCTCGCGAAACGCCTGCGGCGGATCTTTATATCATAGCCGCGTACGGCAAAATCATCCCGCAAGCAATCCTGGATATCCCGCGATACGGCGCGCTCAATATTCATCCCTCGCTCCTGCCGCGCTGGCGCGGCCCCTCCCCGATACAGCACACGATTCTTGCTGGAGACGCCAAAACCGGTGTTACGATCATCAAAATTGATGCGCAAATGGATCATGGGGCGATTGTCGCACAGCGAGATGCAACATGCGACATGCGACATGTAGCGTATCCCGAACTGCACGATCAGCTGGCAAAGCTTGGCGCGGAACTTCTCATTGAAATACTGCCGCGGTGGATCGCAGGCGCCATCACGCCTGCACCGCAGGATGACATTAAAGCGACATACTGCAAGCTCCTTACCAAAGAAGACGGCAAAATAAACTGGAGCAGGCCCGCGGAAGAAATAGAGCGTATGATCCGCGCATTCCGACCATGGCCCGGTACATGGACCGTATGGCATACTACCGAGCGTAACCTGCGCATAAGAATAGAAGAAGCAGATTGGGTAGAAGATGAAATGCCCGGCGCATCAGAGGGAAGCGTCTCAAAAAATGAAATGCACCCGTTCTTGGTAAAAAGCGGGCGCGGGTCTCTTGCAATCCAAAAACTTCAGCTGGAAGGAAGTACTCTCACGGACGCCGCATCCTTTCTCCGCGGCCACCCGTCTCTCATCGGAACGCAACTTCTTTAGTTCTCTTGCTTCTTGCCTCTTGTCGCAAGTTTGCTTGCTATCCACTCGTGATCGTGGAGACTGACATCCTCGGGCGTCAAACCTTGTGATGCGAGCAGTACCGTATTAAACGCGCGATCCGCTTCAAAAAGCTCGGCGTCGCGCGTAAGACCTACGGCACGCAGATGCGCGATCAAGCCGTCCGTATCTTTTACAAAACAGTATCCCCCGTATCCACGATAGCCGTGATACTCGGCATCCAGATGCGACGGGCCGATACGGGAGTCTGAAGCAATCCCCGCGCGTATGTGCTCGTAGCTGACTCCATGGTGTTTTGCAAGATCATAGATCGCGTTGGCAAATGTCACTTTGCGCGTCAAAAATACGTTGGCGGCATATTTGATGATTTCCGCTTCCGTCGCAGACAGCGTGAGATCGGACGAGGGAGATGACACCGCGGCTTTGGGCAGAAGTGCTAATACAGTCTGCGCCATATCGCAACTTTGCGCGGTTGACCCCACGAGCTGGCGTTCGGGATGGAGAGTATCTTCCCACGCATGCGCCTCGGTCAAAAACTCCGGATTAAAGAGTATCTTGTGCGTCTGATACTGCCGCTGAAACATCTCGGTCGTACCGGGCGAAATGGTAGACTTCAGCACCACGATCTTCGGCCCGCGGATCCCCGCAAGAGCGGCCGCCACCGCGTCAAGCCTCACGGCTCCGGTTTGTTTATCGCGCGGAGTCGGCACGGAGACAAAGATAACATCCGCAAGATTGGCGTCATCGTCATAGCCCTTCTTGGGATCAATATCAAACAAAAAAAGGTCGCGGCCGCGCGTGCGACCCGCGACTTCCTGAAAAAAGCGGGCAAGCGGCCCGCCGACCATCCCTACCCCGATGATCCCGACTTTCATATTTTCTGTACCTGCCATACCGATAAAACCGAAACTTCTGCTTGAAAGTTTCCAGGCTCCCTACTTCCCGAGACTTCTAAGAAATGTCCTACCTTGCTCTTCAAATCTCGGATCAAGCATGATTGCGGTTTCCGTTTCTTTGCGCGCTTCCTCAATCCTGCCTACCTGCGCCAAAAGTGCTGCGTACGTCGCGTGGTATTGGGGATTTGCGGGGGATACGCCGACAATCTCCGCATACACCGAGCTTGCGGCGTCATAATTCCCAACCTGCTGATACGCGCGGGCGATTGATACCATTCTTGCCTCGCCAAGATCCCGAAGCGCAATAGACTTGCTGACTTCGGCAATCGCATCCTTATCACCGGTAAAAGCCGCGAGCGACCATAAATTCCCCGCGGCAAAATAATTGCTTTTCTCAAGACGCCACGCTTCCTGTAATAACTTCGCGCTTTCCTCCACGCGATTGAGATTGAGATATAACTGTGCAAGCTCGTAGTAAACGGGCTGTTTGGCGGGACTCAACGCGATCGCCTCTCTGCCCACCGCTTCTGCTTCACTCGCATACGCCATATCCAATACAAGCGCCCGATTCAAAATGGCCTCCAAAAAAAGCAGATGCTTCACGTCTTTGGCACGACGCGCAGTTTCCTTACGTATCTCGGCAAGAGCAAACTCCGTAAACTGCTTGCGCTCGTCAGGCGTCCCGCCATCGCTCCCCGCTACGTTCTGCGCAAGAGCGGCAAGCTGTTCATGCACCTCAGTATCCCCGAAACTTCTATACTGAAGCGCCTCGGCAAATACAACCTGCAACTGAGGGATGGATGAGTGGGTCTGAATAGCCCCGAGCGCGCGGATCAGCGCTTTTGCTTCCAGCATCGGGCGCGCAATCGTCATGTATCCCCAGATCATGACTGCAATTATCATGCCGGCGGCAATAGCAAGCGAAGTCTGCGGACTGGCGGCGCCCGTCTGCCTAATCCCCTCTTGATGATCAATGTCTTGCGATGTAAGAAGATTGCCGTACGCAAGAAAAGCGAAAAAAAGAAGGTAGGAGTTAAGATTGTCAAAAACAAAAAGATTCTGAAAGAAATAGGTCGCAAAAAGTCCTATCATCAGCAGACCCTCAAAGAAAACTCGGCGTTCGCGGCGCATCAGCGCTATGATCTGCCAGAAGAATACGCCAAAGATTGCAAGATACGCGGCAAGCCCGGGGATGCCCGCATGCACCGCCCAGTCAAGAAACACGTTGTGCGACCTATCAAACCACTGCTCCGCCGCAAAAAGCCCCGGATTGAAGTACTTCTGAAACACCAGATAATAATTTTCCTGCCCCCAGCCAAGGATCGGACGCTCTTTCACGCCCTTGAGCGACATGCCCCAGATCATAAACCGATCCTGTACCGTCCCTTCATGCAAGGAATAGTTGGTGAGCCTGCGCAGAGCCTGGCTTTGCTGGATGAATTGACTCTTGCGAACACTCCAGAAAATGACGGGTAAAACAATAACACAGACAAGCGCTCCTGCCGCTATTTTACGGCCGGTACTCCATCTTCCCGAATCAGACGTCGGAGTAATTCTATTCCACCACGCGACAATCGCGCCCATCAGAGGAATAGCCGCGAGAGCCAGTGCCAGCACCACTCCGCGAGTCGCCGTAAAATAAATCATCGTAAGCTCAAACCCGAGCAATGCTCCGTAGAGCGCCACGCGCCATTTTGTCGCCCAATACCGATGGATAAATATCCCCAAGAGCCAGATATGGAAGAGAAGATATGCGGCAAAATACGTCGGATTGCCGATGGTGGAATCCACGCGAAATCCCCCCTGCAATGAAGGATAATAGCCGAGCCTCTGCAAAAGACCGTAGCAGGATGCAAGGAAACTTGCCACAAGGGACATATGGAAAAACACGACCCAGTCGCGGCGCCGGAATACGGAGACAAGCATCAGGAAGTACAGATATAGATGTCCAAGCATCATGAATCCCTCCATGCGCTCATAGTTTGAGAAAAATGAGCGGTAGGGATTTGGCGAAAAAATGTCTGCGAGAAACACGATGCCGACAAGCACGGTCACGGCTTTGACCAAAGGCGTCAGCTTTGGGCGATACTCCGGCTTCATGTAAGCAAGCGCCACCCATAGTGCCGCGATCACTTCCACGATCGCGCGGAACATGAAATTCTTCCCGGTGATATACGGGAAGAGCATAGAGGAGGAAATATACAGAGGCAAAAAAGGAATCAGCCAGAGGCCGATTTTTATGATCCAGAGAAACACTTTTTCCGTCTTGTGCATATGAGATACATAGTACTTCCTTGCCGCATGGGAAGTCAAACGAACAAATGAAAAGCCGAAGGCGGATATACATCCCGCCTCCGGCAATACGACACAAAGACAGAGAAAAGCGGGCTACAGCATGCTTACCACCGCTCGGGCGAGCAACTCGATACCATCAAGCTCCACAAGCTCGCGGAAAGATTGCG
>CAZYED010000032.1:0-9194 GCA_964646295.1 uncultured Candidatus Saccharibacteria bacterium
AGCGCCGGAGGGGTTACCTTCCGGCGCAGATTGTTTGTGTCCGCGCAGCCATTGGATCTAGCTTGGCGTTGCGGTCAGATTGACTTCATTGTTTTGCGCGTCCTTGGTCGTCAGGGCCACGGGATGTTTCCATAGCTCTGCGATATAGGCGAGCGTCTGGGTCGCAAACTCCCGGTCAAGAAACGTCGTGTCTCGGTCCAGATGCTCTAAGTACAAGGCGTTACTGATGACATCGCGGATCACGATGCGCGGCACGCCGTAGTTGTAACGGGGGGCCAGAAGCGATTCTAGGATCGCCTCCTCATCGCGGCTTGTGATGACCACTTTCTCGCACTGCGGGCATTTCTGTCCGGGCGGATGGGTGCATGGGCGACCGTAGGTAAAGAGCTCCAGCTTCTCCATGAGTTCCAGCGTGAGGTAGTTGCGCAGGAAAGAAATATCGTCTTCCGTGCGCCGCACTTCAAAGAGCTTTTCGCGGCCCGTGAGCGGGGACTTACCTTCGGCATGCAGTTTGCCCCAGCGTTTTTCAATGTCCACGAGGATGCTGTAGCCGAGGTAGTAGGGATTGAGACTGAACCGGCTACCGGGATTTACGACTCCTGCATGCAGGACGGCAAACTCAATCATTTCCTCGGGCGAGACGCCATCATACTGATGGAACAGCTCCGCATGCCAGTAGCTTGCCCAGCCCTCGTTGAGGATTTTCGTGAGAAACTGGGGATAAAAGTAGTACGCCTCCTCGCGAATGATGGTAAGTACATCACGTTGCCAATCCTCCAGAGGAGCGTATGTGATCAGGAACCACAGGAGATCCTTTTCAGGATGCGGCGGGATGCGCTCTCTCACCACCTCGTAGGTGACGCTCCGCGCCGGCGCTTCCAGGAGATCATCGTACTCTTTGAACTTGCGTTCTTTCTCCACGATCTCACGCTTCGGGTATGGCGCCCGTACGACGCCAAGGTGCGGATCAATATGACGGTCAAGGGCAAACCCTATGTCCATCAAGTGCTCAACGGTCTCAAGGCCATATCGCTCAATATAGCCGTCAATGCGCAGTGCATGGGCCACGGCGTCGTTGACCATGTTGCGATTGGTCGGGGCGAACAGCGCATTGTGCTTGAAAAAATCCACATGGCCGAATACGTGCGCCGCCACGAGCAGATTTGCGATCTCCGGGTTGGTATCCAGGAGAAACGCAATCCCCGGGTTATTATTGAGCACGATCTCATATATCTTGGAAAGCCCCATCGTGCCATAGAGCCGCTGGTGCTGATACACCTTGCCATACGACCAGTGGCGCGCCCGCGTGGGCAGTCCGTAGGCCGCAACTTCTGTCATAATATCCTGCGGGACGACCTCAAATGTCGTCGGGAAGAAATCAAGCCCCTGCAATTGCGCAAGGGCTTGTAACTCGGCAACTCTCTCTTCAAACATGGGATACTCCTTTGCGGATGGCGCGCTCTGCGCGCCATCCGTGATGATGTTTACTTTTCACGCGCCAACAAACTGCTGACATACTTCAGTAGCGCATTGGCGCAGTCTGCACAATAGCCTTCGCGGCTGACGAGTGTCTCCACAACCTCGTTCAGCTTACGCAATTGCTCGGCATCCGGATTGCGCGCCGAGATCGTAAGCTTGATGGTGTCACGGCGCTCCTCAAAGAGTTGCTTCTCAATCGCTTCCTTCAGCTTCTCATGCGTCGTGTAATCAAAGTTCTCACCGCGCCGCGCCATTTGTCCGGCCTTACGATAAATCTCATTGCGGAAGCTGTCCTTGCCCGCTTCCGGCACCTGCACCTTTTGCTCAAGCGACCGCATGAGCTTCTCGTCAGGCGCAACTTCCTCCCCGGTGATGGGATCGGTCATCTTGGTCTGATCCAGATACGCCTCTACATTATCCAGATAATTGTCCACCAGCGTCAGAGCCTCCTGCTCAAAGGAGACAAAAAACGCTTTTTGGACATCGGTGCGCGCGATCTCGTCGTACTCTTTGCGCGCCTCCGCGATGAGCTGATTATAGCGCTCGCGGTCGGCCTTTTTAAACTGGCCCTGGCTGTCGATCCCGTCCTTGAGCGCGCGCAGGATATCAATCGGATTTATACAGTGCGTGTCAGGCTTGATCAGGGAAGACGAGATGCGGTTGATAATGAAGCGCGGGGAAATCCCGTCCATACCCTCGCGCTCCGTCTGCTCCTGGATGAGTTTGACATCTTTTTGACGAAAGCCCTCCACGTCTTCGCCATCATACAGTTTCAGCTTCTTGAGCAGGGTGAGCCCCGCCATTTTGGACTCCTCCAGCCGTGACAGGATCGCAAACATGGCCGCCACACGCAGAGCATGCGGAGCCATGTGGAGGCCCTGCATATTGGTCTGGCGGAGCAATTTCTCATAGATTCTCTCCTCCTGCGACACTTGCAGGTTATAGGGGATGCGCACCATGATCATGCGGTCGTGCAGGGCTTCGGACTTCTTATCGGCGAGGAACTCGTTAAATTCCGTCTCATTGGTGTGCGCAATGACACACTCGTCGGCATAAATGAGCGGGAAGCGACCGGTCTTAATGTTCTTTTCCTGCGCCAGCGTCAGCAGCACATAGAGAAACCGCTCATCCGCCTTGAGCATCTCAATGAATTCCATCATGCCGCGATTGGCCACGTTGAGCTCGCCGTCAAAGCGGTACGCGCGCGGATCGGATTCCGAGCCGTAATCGCCGATGGCGGAAAGATCAATGCTGCCGACAAGCTCCGCGATGTCCTGGGACTTCGGATCGGACGGCACGAATGTACCAATGCCGCACCGTTCTTTTTCGGAGAAGAACATGCGGCGTACTCTTACAGCGTAGATGTCGCCTTGATGGCGTTCTCGCAGGTCGAACGCGCACTTCGGGCAAAGTTCACCTTCCACGTGGATGCCGGTCTCCTCCCGAAACTCGCGACGCATTGCATGCGGGATGAGATTCAGGGGATCTTCGTGTTGCGGGCAGTCGGCGATCGCATACACCGCGCCCGCATCTGTCTGGGAAAACTCTTCCAACCCGCGTTTCAAGAGAATCACGAGCTGAGACTTGCCGGATGACGGCGGGCCGTAAAGCAGGAGGATGCGCCGTCCGACATCGGAGCCGAGCGCGGCCGCCTTAAAGTACTCCACGACTTTTGCCAGGGGCGCGTCTATGCCAAAGAGATCATTCTCAAAAAAGGCATAGCGCTCTTTGTCATCCTCCGTATGCACGCCCGCAGATCGGATCATGTTGTAGAGCCGAGTGTGGGCGTGTTGGGCGAGCGCGGGTTGCTGAAGTACGAGCGTGAGATAATCACGGAACGTACCTTCCCACGGTTCTACGCGGTGGGTTTGGAGATGTATCTCAATTCTGTCCAGGATGGAAGTTGAAGCCATGACGGCTTCTCCTCTGTCAAATGGTTACTATTTAGTTATCAAACAGCTAACAGTGCTTTTGTTGTAGCATGCGGTGCGTAAAAGTCAAAGAATTGGTTGTTTGACAATGTCTATTGCTTCCGCCACGATCAAGACTACAAGTGGCTCGTTTAAAACTTGATCGCGAGATGGATGTATGAACATAAAACAGCAAAGGAGCCGATATGGCGCCACCATGGGAACTGCGAAGTCGCGGTTTGAAGGACAGTCTTCGGCACGACCAGCGTGTCAAAGAGGCTATACGAAAAAATTTACGTGAATTGATCGCCGAGGAAGCGATTATCACTTCGGATGGGCAGAAGCGGGTCAGAATTCCGTTGCGGTATCTGGAGCAATATCGTTTCAAGTATGGCCAGCCCCAACAAGAAGGCGTGGGTCAAGGTGAAGGCAAAAAAGGCGATGTGCTTGGCCAGCGTACCGGCAACGGCAATGGTCCCGGCAGTGGTATGCCGGGAGATCAGCCGGGGGAGTTGACCTATGAGGTAGAAGTGCCGCTTGACGATCTCGCGGCCATGATGCTGGCAGATCTGGCTCTGCCGTGGCTTGAGGAGAAGCCCGAGCGGTCTGTTGATACCAAAACCTATCGCTACACCGATGTACGACGGCGTGGCTCTCTGGCCAATCTGGACAAGCGCCGTACTCTCATGGCCAATATCAAGCGCAACGCGGCCCGCGGACTCGCTGTAGTCGGCAATATCCACGAGCACGACCTGCGCTTCAAGGTCTGGGACGAGCACACAGAGCGGCATGCCAATGCGGCGGTTTATATGCTCATGGATCGTAGCGGCTCCATGACCACGAGCAAAAAGTTTGTCGCCAAAAGTTTCTTTTTCTGGATGGTGCGGTTTTTACGTCTGAAGTATCAGCGCGTGGAGACCGTCTTCATCGCGCACGACACGGAAGCGCAGATCGTGCCGGAAAAGGATTTTTTTGCGCTCTCCAATGACGGCGGGACGCGTTGCTCCTCAGCGTACCAAGTTGCGCTGGATCACATCCTACGGAATCATCCGAAGGATCGCTGGAACATCTATCTGTTCCATTTTTCGGATGGCGATAACCTGCCCTATGACAACGCTGTTTGCAAGACTGTGGTGCAGGACTTGCTCGTGCAGTGCAACATGGTGGGCTATGGCCAGATTCAGTATCAGGACGATGCGAGTTTTTATGGCTGGAGGAGCCAGATGCCGTTTGCTCTCAGTTCGCTGCAGCGGGCCCTCGAGGAGATCGACCATCCACGGCTGTTGAGTGTCACCATTACGCATAAGGAAGAGCTGTATCAGGTGCTGAAGACCTTTTTGCGTCCGCAGGGAGTTGAAACGGGATATGTATAATTTTTGGATAAGGAGGACGAGTGAACAGCAGGCGATCACCGATTGCCTGCTGTTTTAAATGCGAACCGTATAATATATGGTCTTGCGAAGACCATATATTAGGTTGCCCCTTGGAGTTATCTATTGCGCTCGCGGCGCACGAAGAGGATCGTACCCAAAGACATAAAAACGGCGGTAAGCACTATAATGATAAGAAGATTGGTTAGTGGATTGTGCAGGACTATTTTTCCCGCTTCGGGGGCACCCGCATAATAAAGCCCGCGCATGAGATCCACGGCGTATGTCATCGGAGCGGCGCGCGAGAGGATGAAAAGAAACGGCGGCAGATGGGTGATCGGGTTGAAAACGCCCGCGAGGAAAAATTGGGGAAATATGACAAGCGGAAATATCTGCCTCACGCGCTGTTGGTTGCCGAGATTGGCAAGGACCAGGATGCCGAACGCGCCGCCGAGCATGGCGACGAGAATGCCCGCAGGGAGAAGGCGCATGAATTGTCCGAAGGACAGCGATACGCCGACCGCAAGGCCGAAGATGATGACGCCCGCGGCCTGCGCAAGCGATACAAAAGTCTCTCCGGTTATTTTACCGAGGATAATGGAGTAGCGCGAGACGGGCGCTACAAACATCACCTGGCTGAAATCCTGTTCGCGGTCTTCCACGAGCGAAATGATGCCCGATGCGGTTGACTGGAAAAGCACTTGCGCCAAGACGCCCACGAATACAAAAGCAAGAAAATTGAACCCCGCCGTATCCGCAAGGTTGGCCTGCAGGCCGCCTCCGAGAATGCCGATAAAGAGCGCGGGCAGAGCAAAACTGATCAAAATACGCGGCTTATCGCGCAGAAATTTCGTAAAATCGCGGTATGCGATCGCGCATATTGCATTGAGTTCGTGCTTCATACGGTAGAAGGAGTATTTATAACGCCGTTATGCTGTTCGTCGCGGCCGATCATCTCAAGATAGGCTTCTTCCAAAGTCGGGTTGTGGATCGCCAAGTGCGACAACGGCGTCTTGATCGCCTGTACGATGGCCGCAGGATTTTGTTTTCCCAATGTGACGCGGAACGGCCCGTCCGCATCTCTTTTGTGCGCAAGATTGAGACGCATGAGTTCCCGTGCGAGTGCCGCGTGATCTCGGGCGTCCAGCAGGAGATAAATTTCCGTCAGCTCCTGTCGTATGTCGGAAGGTCGTCCCAAAGCCGCGATCACTCCGTGATTGATGATGCAGACGCGGTCTGCCGCCTCGGCTTCCTCCAGATAGTGCGTCGTAAGAAATATCGTCATGCCCTCGTCCGCGCGTACGCGCGCAAGATAGTGCCAGAGATTTTTGCGGCTTAGAGGATCAAGGCCGGTCGTCGGCTCGTCAAGAAACAGGATAGTCGGGCGATGCATGAGGTCGCGGACAATCTCAAGCTTGCGACGCATGCCTCCGGAAAACGTCTTGACCGGGCTGAACAGGCTGTCTTGGATTCCGAGCACGTCGGCAAGCTCCGCCACTCGCTCTTTGTACGCATGCGGCATCATGCCGTACGCGGGACGGAAGGGATACAAGCCGTACAGCATGGCATGCAGGCGCACGTTTTCCTCCGCGGTCAGATTGAGATCCAGACTCGGACTCTGGAATACCACGCCGATACGCGCGCGCACGGCGCTTTGGTTGCTGTCGCTGTCGTATCCTGCAAGGCGCACGGAGCCCGATGTCTTTTCAAGTATAGTGGTGAGGATGGAGATCGTCGTGGTTTTACCCGCGCCATTGGGGCCGAGAAGCGCGAAAAACGCCCCGCGCTCTACGGAAAAAGAAATATCGTCCACCGCGTTTTTTGCGGCGTCTTTGTAGCGCTTGATGAGATTGCGCACCTCAATGGCACTTTCCATGGAGCCATCATAGACGCTTCTTGAGTTATCAGTAAAGAGGCGGGGCGATCGGATCGGGTTGCAAGGAGCGCAAATTTATGGTACAGTAGCCACATACTTTATGAGTTCGTATCTGGAAGGCGAAAACGAACGATCGGATCCCTCAGGGATGAAAGACGAGGATGTTCTGCGGGCATCGCAGAATGAGCCTGCCATGTTTGAGATCCTGGTGGAGCGGTATCAGGAGCCGCTTCTGCGGGCGGCTTTGCGCGTGGTGCGCCGCCGCGAGGAGGCGGAAGACATTGTGCAGGAAGCTTTTGTTAAAATGTACAGGTACGCGGGCAAATTTGAGAAGCTGGACGGCATTGAATTTAAATCATGGGCCTACAAAATCGCGATCAATACGGCGATTACGCACTACCGCAAGCTCAAGCGCGGAAGCGAAGTGCTTGCCGAGGACCCTGCGATATTTCAGGAAGCGGGGGACGATCTGGTGGAATCGCGTTTTTCGTTTGCGGCCGATGCCAAAGCGGCGGTCGCGCGCGCGCTTGAGGCCATGCCCGAGCATCTGCGGTCCGTGCTCCGCCAGTATTATCTGGAAGACAAATCGTATCGCACGATAGCCGAGGAAGAAAAGATTTCCATTCCGACTCTGAAAATGCGTCTGTTTCGTGCCAAAAAGATGTTTAAAAAGATTAATAAAGAGAGTATTGACCAATTTTATTTATAGACGTAGGTCTAATAAAAAATTCTCCTATGGAACAAAATCAAAATATCGCGTCCGCACCGGTCTCGTCCCCGTCCCCGCGTTTTCGCGGGCAGATGCTCAATCGCATTTACCGCGTCTGGCTCTTCCGCAAGCTCGCACCCGTCCTGCTTGGCGAGATTATCGCGCTGTCGCTTTTGGTGTACGGCTTCGGGAAGCTCGTATTCGTCCAGCGGGTGATTGAAAACGCGGCAAACGTATTTTTCCGCGAGCCGTCGGACATCTTCTCTTTTGGCATCGCGGCCTTTCTGCACGCGCCGCCGGCGACCAAGCTCATCGTGGCGGGGGCGGTGGTGTTTGTAGCGCTCGTGATACGCCTGGTGACGCAGGGTATCCTGCGCTTTATCCTTGTGAAAGAAAACTACTTCCGCCAGATTCAGAAATAGACCTACTAGAACCTATCTCAATAAAAACCCGCTATTCCAATGGATTATTTTCGGCATAAAATCCCTCAGACCTCCTCAGCGTACTCTCCGAGTACGCCATCGTCAGTCTTCAGGATTTTCTGCCGAAAATAATCCCTTTCACTACACGTTTTTTATTGAGATAGGTTCTACCTAAAGGTTCCGTGGAAGTCATTTACTCGGATGAGGATATTATCGTGATCAATAAGCCGCCGGGGATCTCTGTCCACGGTGGTGATTCGGTGGTGGGGCCTACGGTCGTGGACGATCTGGTCAGGCAATTTCCCGAAATAGTGGGAGTGGGGGATCCGCCGGACGGCGGCAAGACGCGTCCGGGCCTGGTGCACCGTCTTGACCGTGACACCTCCGGTATCATGGTCGTCGCTCGCAATCAAAAAAGTTTTCTGGCGCTCAAGGAGATATTTCAAAAGCGTCTTGCGTCAAAAACGTACCATGCAATCGTCTGCGGCGCGCCGCGCGCGCCACGCGGCGTGATTGATTTTCCCATAGGACGCATGGCAAATAACCCCACCAAGCGCGGCACAGTGCAGGGGCGCAACGCGATCCGCGGCGCGCGCGATGCGCTCACGGAGTACGAAGTATTGAAAACGGGGGATCAGTATAGCCTCGTAGAACTTCGTCCCAAAACAGGCCGCATGCACCAGCTCCGCGTACATATGAAGGCGCTTGGCCACCCTATCGCATGCGATATCAAGTACGGCGGCAAAAACGTATGCTGTCCTCCCGGATGCGGCCGCCAGCTCCTGCATGCGCGGTCGCTTTCTTTCAGCTACCCTGCGGGTCGGAAGCTCCATTTTGAAGCCGACCCCCCGGAGGACTTTGCTCTTGCGGAGAAGTCGGTTTTTTGATACGCTCGTCCTTATGACTATGACGACTCTGGAGAAAGCTCAATTGCGGACTGATCTGCCCAAAGTCCGGCCGGGCGATACGGTGCGCGTGCATCAGAAGATCAAGGAAGGCGGCAAGGAGCGCATAGCCGCTTTTGAAGGCATGGTGCTCGCCTGCAAGCACGGAAGCGGCATGACCGCCACCTTTACCGTGCGCAAGGTAATAGACGGCATCGGTGTTGAGCGCGTATTTCCTCTGCATCTCCCCACGATCTCAAAGATAGACGTACTGCGCCATTCCAAAGTCCGCCGCGCCAAACTCTACTACATCCGCGAGAAAGCCGCGCGCGAGATCCGCAGGAAAATGAAGCAGGTATGGGCGGAGGCTATACCCGCAGTGGCGGCTCATGCGGCTCCTGCCGAGGATGTCCCTTCGGAGTAGCATTTGCTAGGTACTTTTGCTACAATTGAGCCGTAGCTATCGCTGCAGGTGAATTCAAAAATTGACGTACTGACGATATGCGCGGGTGGCGAAACCTGGTAAACGCGCCAGCTTGAGGGG
>CAZYED010000033.1:0-8726 GCA_964646295.1 uncultured Candidatus Saccharibacteria bacterium
TTAGTAAAGCCGTAGTGTATGAAAATCAGCAACTAATTTTTTCCTTTAACTCGAAATACTTTAGTTGGCTCAACGAAGCGATAACGGAGGAGTTGGCTATCAGATTGACGAATGAGGCCGTTGTAAATCCGCCGGCGTTCTTCGAAAGACCTGCGGAGTACGTACGCAAGAACAGAGAACAGATGGCTGAACAAGGGATGGACGAAGAAGCAATCCGTGAATTTTTTCCTGCGCAACAAAAGCCGGAACAGGGAGGTTATCAGGTCTATTGGTATCCTTCTGCTTATAAAGAGGAACGAAATAAGATGTGGGACATCATTGAGCGTCTTGCAAAGGCAAATACGATATCTCAAGACGCGGGAGAATTCGATATGGATGCGGAACGGGAGAAGATTTTCAATCAATTTGCGCGCTCTGCTTTTAATGGAGACGTACTCCTAATAGGCCGTTCCATTGAAAAGACATTTGGTAAGGGGACTTTTAGGAAACTCGGTGAGGGAGATTTTTCTTTTCTTACTGATTCCACACAACCGTGAACCATTCGCCTTTCTTGTTGGGTAGAACAGCCGCTTGATATTCTGGTGTGTTTATGATACGTTACATAGCAATGTTATATATCAGAAAGATACAACTGGTATTGCCGCCGCCCGCACCGACTATTGTTGGGGCGCGGTGACTTTTGTTTGCCTTTCTATTTTGATTCAGCAACCGCCCTCAACTCATGAGGGCGGTTTCTTTTTTGGCGAGAGTGCTTCAAGGTGTTTGGCGCTTTCCCGCTAAGGAGCAAATCGCTTCTTAGGCCGGGAGCGCATGCTCTTTGACAACATAATTCATATCGGGAAAGGGACATAGATGCCTCATGCAATCTCCAAGCACATGATCGTAAAATGCGGGACGTATGCGCTGGTCGGCGCGTCGAGGACGCTAGATCAGGAGATTTTCGGCGATATTGCGCGGCAGTGCGTAGAGTCGCGCGTGCCAGTCACGATCATAAGCTCGGGCGCTGTCAAGGCGGGAGAGGAAAGTATTCACGGTGGGGAGCCCGCCTTCGGACTTTTTCGCAAGGAATACGCGGCGATCGGTGCGCGGTATCTTCTGCAGAAGTGGGGTGATGCATTTGCCACTTACGGGACGGAGATATCCCAGATATGGATGACTTCCGTCAACGTAACCCATAGCGACGAGCGGGACTCCATATATGGCGCGATTCGTTTGTGCCATCTGCGCGGTATCGTACCTATTGTAAACGGCAATGACGCGGTGTCGGATAGCCAGCACAGCGTGGATAATGATTGTCTTGCCGCGGTGATCGCGGAACTGACGCATCCTGACGCGGTGCTTTTTCTTACGCGGGTGGGAGGCGTATATGAGCAAGATCCTAGTCGCAATCCTCGCGCCCGCCGGTATGCGGAAATTGATCCGCGGACGGCTTTGACGAGCCCATGGCTTACCAATGGAATGGCGCGAAAGCTCACCGAAGCAGTCCGATGTTTTGCAATGGGTATGCGCGTGGCGATCGCCGGAGTGGAGGCGGATACGATCCGGAGATTTGCGGCGGGCGAACCGGTCGGGACGATGATCGGCGACTCGGTAAGATTCTACTGACGGCATATTTGCAAGAGAAATAGCCCCGGCGCAAAGCGTCGGGGCTATTATCATATCCGCTCGGCGGTATGTCTTCTTTTTTCCAGAGGGACGTGGCATCATAAGAAAACATAATGCCAATTATGAAAAGATTTGTCCTTATTGATTCTCACGCGATCATCCATCGGGCGTATCACGCCCTGCCGCCTTTGACGACTCCTGCGGGGGAGCCCGTGCAGGCGGTGTACGGATTTACAACGATGCTGATGAGGATTTTGGCCGAGCTCAAGCCCGATTATATCGCGGCGGCTTTTGATATGGCGGGGCCGACATTTCGGCACGCGGCTTACGAGCGCTACAAAGCCCAACGGCCCAAAGCGCCGAGCGAACTCATAAGCCAATTCAGTAAGGTGCGGGATGTCGCGCGCGCATTCGGGATTCCCGTGCTTGAACTCCAAGGGTACGAAGCCGACGACGTCATCGGGACGGTCGCTAAAAAAATGGAGAAGCAGAAAGGAGTAGAGACGATCGTTGTGACGGGCGATATGGATGCGCTCCAGCTCATACGCCCCGGGCTCAAAGTATATACGATGCGAAAAGGCATCAGCGACACCGTAACATACGACGAAAAAGCGGTGCGCGAGCGCTTCGGCTTCGGGCCGGAAAAACTGGTGGATTATAAGGGCTTGCGCGGCGATCCGTCCGACAATATTCCGGGCGTGAAAGGAGTCGGCGAGAAAACCGCCGCAGAACTCATCAAAGCGTTCGGATCCATAGATGAGGTGTATAAAGCGCTGAAGAAAAAGAATAAAAAGATCGGCCCGGCGCTTGCCACGCGACTTGCGGCGGGCGAAGAGGACGCAAAGTTTTCGCGCGAGCTTGCGCGCATCCGGCATGACGCGCCGATAGAATTCAGTCTAGACAATGCCGTATGGAGCGGTATGAAGCCAAACGGGGAAGTGCGCGAGCTATTCACCAAATTCGGCTTTGCAAGTCTTCTCCGGCGTCTTGATGAGGCGGGAAGTATGAATCAGGAATCAGGAATCAGGAAAAAGGAACAGGAGCCGGAATTCCCTTTGCTTGGCCGGAGGGGTGGCGCGGTATACGTGTGTGACGAAAAATTTCTCTCTGATCCTGCGAATACGAATCTCTTCAGTCGCGGCACGGACTGGTATGCATATGACGCAAAGTCGGCGATTAAGCTTTTGCGCACAGCAGGGATCGCCATCAAAGACATTACATTTGATGTACTTCTAGCCGCGTACGTGGCAGGACAGTTTGCGCGGGACTTTTCGTACCGCGCGATCGCGGCGCGGGAAATCGGAGACGCGCATGCGTCCCCCGACCGGCTCTTTGACGTCGCTGGGGCGCTTGAGCAAAAGCTCTCCCAAGGCCGCCTCCGCGCCATATTTGAAGATATTGAGATGCCGCTGATACCGATCCTGGCCGATATGGAGGAACGGGGCATTATGATTGACCGGCAGTTTTTGAAAACGCTTGCCCGCAGTGTGGACGCGCGGATTGACAGCCTTACCGAGGCAATTTATAAGTCTGCGGGAGAAAAGTTTAACATCGCGTCCCCCAAACAGCTTTCGCAGATTTTGTTTGAAAAACTGGGTCTTGCGACGCGGGGCCTGCGCAAGACCGCAAAAGGCGGCGTGATCTCCACGCGCGAGTCCGAGCTTGAAAAGCTCCGCACCGTGCACCCGATCGTGGATGAAATCCTCTCGTACCGCGAGCTTGCCAAGCTCAAATCAACCTACATTGACGTCCTGCCGCGCCTCGCGGACAAGAAAACAGGCCGCGTGCATACGACATTCAATCAAACGGCGACGTCCACCGGACGCCTCTCGTCCAATAATCCGAATCTCCAGAATATCCCGATCCTGTCGGAAACCGGCCGGGAACTGCGCAAGGCGTTTGTCGCGTCCCCCGGCTTTACGCTGGTTTGTTTTGATTATTCGCAGATTGAGCTTCGGGTCGCGGCGCATATGGCAGATGATAAAAAGATGATCGCGGCGTTTCGCGAGGGGCTTGATATCCACCGCATGACAGCCGCGGAAATCTATAATGTGGCTCTTGAAGACGTGACGCCCGAGCTACGGCGCGCGGCAAAAACGCTCAATTTCGGCGTACTCTACGGCATGGGCGCATCCGCCTTGGCCGAAAACGCGGGCATGTCGCGGGATGACGCAGGACATTTCATTGAAGAATACTTCCGTGATTTTTCGGGCATACGCGAATATATAGAGAAGACCAAACGGCTTGCGCGCGAGCAGGGATTCGTGGAATCGCTCTTCGGCCGTCGGAGATATATCCCCGAAATCAATTCGCCAAATTTCCGCGTCCGTGCCGAGGCGGAGCGTATGGCGGTCAATATGCCGATCCAGGCGACCGCGACCGGAGACATCATCAAGATGGCGATGATCGCCGGAGCCGCATGGATCAAAAAAGAAAAACTTGAAGACGACGTACGGCTTCTCCTGCAGGTGCATGACGAGCTCGTGTTTGAGATACGGGAACAAGTCATGGGGACGGCAGCACCCAAGATTAAAAAGATCATGGAGGGCGTCGCGCATCTTTCTGTGCCGATTGTTGTGGATATAAAAGCAGGCCCCAACTGGGGCGAGCAGAAATCTCTATGAATTATCTTTTGTACGGAGCGGATACGTTTCGGAGTCGTAGAAAACTTGTGGAGATCATGGAAGCGTATCGCGCAAAAGCCGGTGTGGCATTCAATATGCACAGGTTTGACGCCGAGGAAGACGATCTTGCGCGCATGCCCGCCGTCGCAGGAGGGCAGTCTCTTTTTGAGCAGAAGAAACTCATTGTCATTGAGCGGCCGTTTACTTTTGCGCGCCAGTTTACGCTCGTGCGCGATGTCGTGAAGCGCTCGGCGCGTGACCCGGGGTCTCTGGTCATCATATGGGATAGCGAGATCGGACAGGACGCAAAAAAAATGCTTGATGAGGCGTCCGCTCTGGCGGATCGTACGCAAGTTTTTGAAATACTGAAAGGCGACCAGCTTTTGCGCTGGGCGGAGGAGGAAGCAAAATCCCGCAAGCTCAATCTGGCGCGCGCCGAAATCTCGGACATGGCACGGCGGTCCGGAGGGGATTTATGGGCGCTGTCGGGTGAAATGGAGAAAAGAGCCGTGATGCCTTCGGAGTCACAAATCATGCATCAAGAATCAAGGGCGGACGCTACGGTGTTTCAACTCGGTGATGCGTTTCTGGTTTCATCCAAAGACGCTCTGCATACGCTCCATACATTGCTTGAGCAGGGGGAGAATGCGGTGGGGATATTTATGTACCTTGCAGGATACGCGCGTACGCTTATGATTGTGAGATCATATCTTGATCAGGGGACGGCAATCCCGCCGCGCCACGGCATACACCCCTTTGTCGCAAGAAAAGCTTCCGCGCAGGTGCGATCCCTGTCCGCCGGATTTCTTGCGTCGGTCCTTGCGCGGTTTTTTGAAGAGGATATAAAAATCAAAACCGGCCTTGCAAGGCCGGAGGAAGCGCTCATACGACTTATCACTTTGCAGAAGCCTTCGCGGCAAGTTTCGTCAGGCGCGATTTAAGGCGGCTCGCCTTGTTTTTGGCGATTGCGTTTGTTTTTGCGGCTTTATCCAGCGCCTTGTACAGGCGCGCAAGTATTGCGCCCGCGTCTTTGCTTTTAGCCGCAACCGCGCGCTTCAAATCCTTCATGACATGCATGTAATCGTCTTTGCGCTTCATATTCTGCGCCCGGCGGCGGTCGGACTGGCGGAGCGCTTTCTTTGCTGATTTCGTAATTGGCATAGCGTGAGGATAGCAGAATGAGCATTTTTGTCAATTTGACTGGCCGCGGCGGGATGTTTACTATCGTAAAAGTACCTTGAGTCATACGGGACAAATTAGGCATCTCTTTTTGAGAAGGGAATGACCATGAGCCAGTCGGCGCATGCGGAGATGGACGGTTTTGAAGGAGTGATCGGGACTCTCGTAGCAGGGTATGGGGGCTATGTGAATTTTCATAGCCACCTTGACCGCGCGGCGACACTTAAGCACAAGTACCTCGCGCACTATGGGATCAATCCGCTGGATGTGGCGACACTTCCTCTGCAGGTGAAGCAGGTGCTTACCGGTGAACTGCATCGCGGTCCTGCCTATGAGAAACAGGATCTTGAGGCGCGGATGCGCGCACAGCTTGATCTCATGATCGCCGGTGGCGTGCGGCAAGTAGTGTCTTTTATAGATGTTACACCCGACATCGGTCTTGTCGCGATAGGGGTCGCGGCGGGGCTTCGCCGCGAATACGCAGACAAGATTGATTTTCGGATCGCAAGCCATCCGATCTTCGGGTTCAAAGACGATCCGGACTTTGAAAAGTCCCGCTGGGAAGTTTTTATGGAAGCGGCACAGTACGCCGATGTCATAGGAGCTCTTCCGGAGAAGGACGACCGGCCTGACAGTATTGGGGAAGACGAGCATTTGCGTCGGGTCATTGAACTCGGCAAAGTGCTCCACAAAGAAGTGCACATCCATGTGGATCAGGAGAACGATCCGTCCCAGCACCAAACCTTGGACTTGATCCAGGCGGTCAGGTGGCTCGGATCGCCGGAGATTCCTGATCATAAAGGGCCTACCGTGTGGGCGATTCACGCGATTTCGCCTTCCGCATACACGGAAGAGAGATTTCGTGAGGTGCTTGAGGGTTTGAGGAAATACAATATCGGTGTCGTCTGCTGTCCGCGCGCGGCTCTTTCCATGCGTCAGCTCCGCCCGATTTCGGCCCCCACGCATAACAGCATCGCGCGGATTCTTGAGATGGCGCTCTGCGGGGTTATCGTCCGTCTGGGCACGGACAATCTCCGTGACATCTTCATCCCTACATACGCTACTATGCTAGATGAGGTGCGTATTCTCGCGGATACGCTCCGATTTTATGATACCGCGACGCTTGCCAAGTTTGCGGCCGGTATTGAGCTAAACCGTACGGATGAGGGAATCATCCAAAGACACCTGGCGGAAGACTACAGAGCGTACGCGCGGCTTGATCCTCACTTCGGGGATGTACCTTTTGGCTTTTAGTTTGTCACGTCTGACTCGCACTCTATGAGGGCGTCTGATTTTTGAGACGTCCGATGCGATCCCGTATTTTGGCCGCGCGTTCGAAATCCATTTCGCGCGCGGCCTTTTTCATTTCGTGCTCAAGCGCTTTGAGAACATCCGCACTCGTTCCCGATGGCGCGAGCGTCTCATCATCCTGATCTGTTTTATCAAACAACGACCCGCGGATGCCCTTTGAGATGCCCTGCGGCGTCACGCCATGCGCCTCATTATATGCGGCCTGTATTTTGCGGCGGCGGTCTGTTTCGTGGATTGCCGCGCGCATGGAGCCCGTTTTTGTATCGCCATACAAAATCACCGTGCCGTCGGTGTGGCGCGCCGCGCGGCCGATGATTTGCAGGAGCGTCGTCTCATTGCGCAAAAATCCTTCCTTGTCCGCATCAAGCACCGCGATAAACGATACTTCGGGCAGATCCAGTCCTTCGCGCAGGAGATTGATGCCGACGATGACGTCATGCTCTCCCGTGCGGAGCTTTTTCAAAATATCCGGCCGGTCAAGCGTCTTTACTTCCGAATGCAGGTATTCTGCTTTGATGCCGGCTTCCGCCAAATAATCCGAGATGTCTTCTGCCAGGCGCTTGGTGAGGGCGAGCACGAGCGAGCGCTCGTTTTTTGCGATGCGGGCTTTTATTTCCCTGATGACGTCCTGCACCTGTCCTTTTGTCGGACGTACTTCTATGACGGGATCCAGAATCCCCGTGGGGCGGATGACTTGCTCGGCTACATGCTCCCCGGATTTTTCAAGCTCATACGCGGACGGCGTAGCGGAGACATAAATGATCTGCCCTGTCTTCTCACGGAACTCGTCAAATGTCAGCGGACGATTGTCCACGGCGGACGGGAGGCGGAAGCCGTACTGCACCAGCACATCTTTGCGCGCGCGGTCTCCTCGATACATGCCGCGAAGCTGGGGGATCGTGGCATGGGATTCGTCAATCAGCGTCAGAAAATCATCGCCATGCGCATAGCGGAAGTAATCAATTAGGGTGTGTGGTGGAGTGCCGGACTCGCGGAATTCCAGATGCCGTGAGTAGTTTTCAATGCCGTTGACGTACCCGGCTGATTCAAGCATGGCAAGGTCGTACTCCGTGCGCTGTTTGAGACGCGCCGCTTCCAGAACCCTTTCCTGTTTTTTGAGCTCTGCGAGACGCAGGGCAAGCTCGCCCCGGATATTGGCGATTGCGAGCGGAAGTTTGTCCTGCGGAGTGACGAAGTGCTTTGCCGGAAACACCGTGAGGTCGCGGACAGGGCGCGGACTTTCTTGATCGCGGATTGACGCGGACTGAATCTCAATCTGCGACACGGCATTTTTTTCAAACGCGATGCTTACGATCTCGTCGCCGTTGGGCAGGAAAATCTCCACGATATTTTCCCGCGTGCGGAAGTGTCCTTGCTTGGGATCAATGGGATTGCGTACGTACTGCAGGCGTATGAGATTTTGCATGAGTTCTTTTTGCGTCATGCGCGTGCCTGCGGAGAGCTTCATGGATACTTTTTCGTATTCTGCAGGACTGCCGACTCCATAAATGCAGGAGACTGACGCTACGATGATGACGTCTTTTCGCGTCAGCACCGACGCGGTAGCGGCGTGGCGCAGGGCGTCAATCACCTCATTGATCTTGGCGTCTTTTTCTATATACGTGTCGCTTTGCGGGATGTAGGCCTCGGGCTGGTAGTAGTCGTAGTAGGAGACGAAATAATGCACGCCATTGTCCGGAAAAAACTCTTTGAATTCCTCATAGAGCTGTGCCGCCAGGGTCTTGTTGTGCGAGATCACAAGCGTCGGCCTTTGCGTACGCGCGATGACATTGGCCATGGTGAATGTCTTGCCGGATCCCGTCACACCCAAAAGCGTCTGGTGCGCGGCGCCCTCGTTTAAACCCGCCGTGAGCTTTTCAATCGCGGTCGGCTGGTCGCCCGTAGGGGAGAACGGCGATTCAAGGCGAAATTTGCCTATATCGTTTGACGAAATCATTTCAGTATGGTATCCCATATCCTAGTGGTCGGCAAGGGTCGGCCTGATAG
>CAZYED010000034.1:0-8716 GCA_964646295.1 uncultured Candidatus Saccharibacteria bacterium
GAGTTTTTTCCTCCCGAGTTTTCCCCGTTTGCGTACAACGAGACGATTGCAAACGATTTCTTTCCGTTGAAAAAAGAAGAGGCGCTGTCTCGGGGATACGCGTGGCGCGATACTACGGTGCGGGAGTACCAGACAACCCGGGACGCGTCTTTGCTTCCTGACTCCATAGGAGACGCTGATGATGGGATTTTGAAGGAAATAATCAAATGTACGGTGTGCAGTAAGGCCTATCGGGTGATTCAAGCGGAAGTGATTTTTTTACGTTCTATGAATCTCCCTCTTCCGCGTATGTGTCCCGAATGCCGCTTTCAGCGCCGCATACGCTATCGCAATAAGCCGCGTTTTTACAGCCGCCATTGCCAGTGCGGCGGCGAGGGAAGCGGCGGATATAAAAACTTTTCGGTTCATATCCATGGCAAGGATCTCTGTCCGCAGGAATTTGTGACGAGCTACGCGCCTGAAAGGCCGGAAATCATCTACTGCGAGCAATGCTATCAGTCCGAAATCATATGAACCCTGAAACTCGCCAGTGCCAAAACTGTAAAAAAGAATTCCGGATAGACTCGGAAGACTTTGTATTTTACGAAAAGATAAAAGTGCCTGCTCCGACGTTCTGTCCCGAGTGTCGTCTGCAGAGACGGCTTGCGTACGGGAATATGTGGCGTCTTTATAAGCGTCCCTGTGATCTTTGTCGTAAAGATGTCGTGTCGCGCTATTCGCCGGATAAATCGTATAAGGTCTACTGTCCGCATTGCTGGTGGTCTGATGCATGGGATCCGATGGACTACGCCCGCGATTACGATTTCTCGCGGCCATTTTTTGAGCAATTCAATGAACTTATGCATGAGGTTCCCCTGCTTGGGCTTTCGGTGGATCTTATGACGGCGCTTGAGTCGCCCTATGTCAATTCGGTTGGCTATGCCAAGCAGTGCTATCTTATATTCATGGCAAATTATTGCCAGGAGTGTCTGTACGGATATATCGTTACCCAATCTGCGGACTGTGTTGATTCCAGTTTTATCAATTCATGCGAACAGTCGTACGATCTCCTGCATGGATTTAAGACTTATCAGGTTATTCATGGCAAATTCACGACCTCATCCCGCAACTCCTCTTTTCTGTGGCAGTGCGTAAATTGTCAGGACTGTTTCGCATCCGCGAATCTCCGCAACAAGCAGTATTATATTTTCAATAAGCCGTACACACGGGAAGAATATTTTGCAAAAATAAAAGAGTATGATCTTGGTTCGTACGGCGTCTACACCCGCCTGAAAGAGGAGCTGAAGTCGCATCGTCTGAAATTTCCGGTGAAAACATTTTGGCATGAGTTTTCGCAAAACGTAACCGGACTTTTTGTCTTTCAATCAAGAGACTGCAAGAACTGCTTTGAAGTGACCGGAGCGGAAAATTGCAGATACGTTTCGTTTATGCTGAATCCGACCATCAAGGACTGTTATGATCATACGTCATGGGGGGAGAATGCCGAGCTGGTGTATGAGGCGCGGGAAGTGGGACAAAACACGCGAAATATAAAATTTGGAGACGAAGAGGGTCTTGGCCTCTATGATGCCTCCTATACAAAACTCTGTATCGATGCGTCAGATCTCTTCGGCTGTGTCAGCGTACGCAAGAAATCTTACTGCGTCTTCAACAAACAGTATTCCAAAGAGGAATATGAGCGACTCGTCCCGAAAATCATCCAGCACATGAATGATCAGCCATATCGGGATGGAAGAGATAATATGTATAGATACGGGGAGTTTTTTCCTACAGAGCTTTCCCCATTTGCATACAACGAGACGATCGCGCAAATTGACTATCCGCTCACGCGGGAAGAAGCTTTAGAGATGGGGTACGCATGGAAGGAGACCGGCGTAAGCGAACACCAGAGTACGTGCAAGGCGGCTGATCTGCCGGATCATATACGGGATGTTCAGGATTCCGTGCTGAAGGAAGCGATCGCATGTGCGCGGTGCGGCCGCGCGTACCGGATTATTCCCCAAGAGCTTGCGTTTTATCGGAAGATGAATATACCGCTTCCTCGTGAGTGTTTCTATTGCCGTCTGGAAGAAAAACTGCAGGATCAGCCGCACCCGATGCGGCTTTGGCAGAGGACATGTCAGTGTGCCGGCCATGGGAGCGACAACGGCGTGTATGCAAACGCAGGCGATCATACGCACGGTCTCACACACTGCCCCAATGAATTTCAGACAAGCTTTGCGCCGGATCGCCCCGAGATTATTTATTGCGAACAGTGCTACAATGCGGAAGTTGCATAAGAAAATGCGCGTGATGGTGTTTGGAGTATTTGATGGGCTCCACGAGGGGCATCGGGCTTTTTTGACTGCGGCGCGCGGGCAGGGGAGCGAGCTTATCGCGATTGTCGCGCGGGACAGTTTTGTACGCGCTTTCAAGAAAAAAGCTCCCGTGCGGGACGAGCGCAAGCGGCTTTTGGCAATGCGGAAATTCCCTGCGGCGGATACGGCGGATCTCGCGGATGATGTCGCGGGATCATACGGCGTGATTAAGAAATTCAAACCGGATATTATCGCGGTCGGACATGATCAGGATGCGCTTGCGCAAGACTTGCGGAGGCGGATGCGTACAGGCGCGCTTGTCCGTATCCCCATAATCCGCATAAGAAAATATGAGGATATGCGGCAGCCGCTCAAAGAAGTAAGCATCCCCGCAGAAGCGCGCAGGGTATTTCGCGGCGTTATTTTTGACGTCTATCACTGGAAGCAGAAGATGTTTGATGGGACGTATGAGATATTTGAGAGACTTGAACGGCGTCCCACGGTGGATGTGATCGCGACGCGAGGAAACAAGATTTTGGTACTGCATCAGCAACAGCCCGCCCGCATTCCGTACCGGTCGCTGGCGGGCGGCGGGATACACGAGGGCGAGGCGCCGATTGCGGCCGCCACGCGGGAACTGCGCGAGGAGACGGGCACCATAAGCGACGACTGGTCTTTTATGGGAGAGTACTTTGGCAATGCGAAGATCCGCTTTCATGAGTACGAATACGTAGCCCGTAATGTGAAGAAAGTCGCGCGCCAGTGTCTGGATAGCGGAGAGAAGATCAAGGTTGGATGGGTGACGTTTGATGAATTTCTGCAATGCGGCCGCGATCCGCTGTTTGCGATATCCATATACCTGAAATTCCGTATATATGAGGCGCTTGTGGACCCGAAGAAAAAAGAGGAATTACGGCAAGAGATCTTTTTCCGTTGAGCGCATTTCTGCATCTTGCGGGTTTGTGGTATAATAGTCTCAATGACATCGGGAAACGATAAGAAGACCACATTCTTGGCGCGTACCAATTTCCGCGGGGCGGACAAGGTTTTTGGCGTGAAGGTAAAAGACCGGCGCCAGCATATGTATGTGGTGGGAAAGACAGGTACGGGTAAGACAGCACTCCTGAAAAATATGGCCCTGCAGGATATTCATGCGGGCCGCGGGATCGGCATCATTGATCCTCACGGGGAATTTGTGGAGGAGGTGATCGCGCAGATTCCGCCGGAGCGTATCAAGGACGTGGTGTACTTCAATCCGGTGGATGCGGAGCATCCGATCGGCTTTAACGTGCTTGAAGTGCCGGATACCAAATACAAGCATCTCGTGGTATCCGACCTGCTCGGGATATTTACCAAGATCTGGGCAAACGTATGGTCCGCGCGCATGGAGTATATCCTGCAAAATTGCATTCTGGCACTCCTGGATACTCCGGGGACGACCCTGCTCGGCATCCCACGCCTGCTGGTAGATAAAGACTATCGCGAAAAAATCGTCGCCAATGTAAAAGACCCGGTGGTGCGGTCGTTTTGGGTGCATGAGTATGAGACATGGCGCGACCAATTCCGCAATGAGGCGATCGTGCCGATTCAAAACAAAGTCGGCCAGTTTTTGAATACGTCTTTTATCCGCAATATCGTGGGCCAGCCCAAGTCCACGATGAATATTCCGGAGCTGATGAATAGCGGCAAAATTCTGTTGGTCAACGTATCCAAGGGGAGGATCGGCGAGGATAACTCCCAGCTTTTGGGCGCCATGATCATCACCAAAATCCAGCTTGCCGCGATGGAGCGCGTGAGGATTCCGGAGGAGGAGCGGAAGGACTTTTATCTGTATGTGGATGAGTTTCAAAATTTTGCGACGGATTCTTTTGCGAGCATTCTGTCCGAAGCCCGCAAATACAGACTTGATCTGATCATTGCGCACCAATATGTGGGACAGCTAGTGACGGACACATCCACGAAAGTGAAGGATGCGGTATTCGGCAACGTCGGCACCATGATCGTGTTTCGCGTGGGTGCTGAAGACGCCGAAATGATGGAAAAAGAATTTGAGCCGGAGTTTATGCCGCAGGATCTGGTCAATCTTCCCAATCATCACATCTATCTCAAGCTTATGGTGGATGGTGTGACGTCGCGCCCGTTTTCGGCGGTGACGCTCGCTCCTCTCAATTTTCACGAAGATCCGATGATGAAGGAAAAGATACTGCTCTCGTCGCGCGCGATCTACGGCAGGGATCGCGCGGAGGTGGAACAGCAGATCGCGCGCTGGAGCGGGCTTGTCGCGGACGAGACGGGCGTTTTGAGTTTGCAACAAGACGAGGGTAAGACGTTTGAGACGATCTGCTGGAATTGCGGGAAGCCCGCGACCGTGCCCTTCAAGCCCGACGGCAAACGGCCGGTGTATTGTCTGGACTGTCTGCGCAAGATAGAAGCGGGGACGCTGATCCCGCTTCCGGAGCGGATGCCGCAGTTGGGCAAGAACAGATTTGGAGATAGCCTTGGGGGACTTGGTATTGAATTCGCATTGCCTTCGGGCAGTCGCATAGAGATGCCGCGCTCTTCTGTGGGCGCAGACGCCGTCCGGCGAAGCCCTGCTCCCCATCGGGGAGTAAATCCCGCGCCGGCAAAACGGTCTCTGACGCCTGCTCCTCGCCAATACCCCGCGCGTATCACCGTATCCGGTGGTGGCGCGATCCGATCAACTCCGGTGGTACGAAGCGGGGCGCAGGGCGCAAAACCTGTTTCGCTTGCGGAACTGAAGCCTGCGCATCCGCGGGAGGATGTCGAGACGCCAAAGCAGTCTCAATCTCAACACCCGCGAACCGCCCGCGATCATGTCTCTACCCCGATACTCCCGAAGGTTGATCTTGCAGGTCTTCGCAAGACCGTGGAAGAGGCGATGCGAGAGAAAGCCCAGGAAAAAAAGCACCCCGAAAAGATTGAAATGAAGCCGCCGGAGCGCGCAAAAGCGCCGGAAAAACAAAAAACGGAAGAAGCGCCGGTACATGCTCCGCAGGCGATCCTTGAGCGGAAAGAAACTGCGCCCGAAGTGTTGCAACAGGCAGGGTCGCAGGCGCCTGCCGGCAAGAAAAATGTCATCAAGCCCGGCGAGACGGTGAGGTTCTAGCGACATGAGACATGCAACATGCGACATGGCAGTCGCGCAAGATGCGACAAAAAATCCTTGTCTTTTGCCACATATCTCTTGTCGCTTGCCCCTCGGTTATTCTTTGGAGACGCGCTCCACGTAGTCCCCGGTCTCCGTATTAATACGGATGACGTCGCCCGTATTGATGAAGAGAGGCGCTTGTATGATGGCGCCCGTCTCAAGGGTTACGGCCTTGGTGCCTCCCTGTGCGCGGTCGCCCTGGATGCCGGGGGGCGCTTCGGTGACTTTGAGATCCATCTTGATCGGCAGGGAGAATGTCAGGAGCTTGTCGCCGAAAAAGACTGCCGTGATTTCGATGTTTGGTTTGAGCCAGCGCGCGGCATCTCCCACGGTGCTCGCTTCAAGCGTGAATCTCTGCTGGGGCTTGCCGGGCTCGTTGAACACGAAATCTTCACGATGCTTGTAAAGAAACATAAGCGGACGTTTTTCTACGTTCGCTTCTTCAAAGTAGTCGCTTGGCTGGAATGTCTTCTCTACGATTTTGCCTGTGGCAAGATCGCGGATACGCGCTTGTACGACAGCCTTGCGCTGTTGCATGCGCGAGAAGCTTGAATCCATGACTTCCCACGGTTTCCCATCGCGGATGAAGACAATGCCTTTTTTCAAGTCTGTATACGATAACAAAGTTTGTAGCTTGCAGTTTTTAGTTTATAGCCATCGGAAAGTTTCCTACTAGCTACCAACTACTTTCTACGAGCTTTTATTAATTGTGGATAACCCTCGTTTACTTCGGGTACACGCGCTTTATAATAAAGGAGGAATCACAAAAAATCAACCCTTTTGAGTCGGAAGGGTTGGGTGAGCACTCTTATTTAAATTTATCGTATCGCGCGTTTATTTTACTTTATTATGATTCTTCAAACGTGGGGTGATGTGATCATCGTATCCCTCCAGCAGGTGTGGACGTCGCTTGCGGCTTTTGTGCCGTCATTTATCGGAGCGGTCCTTGTATTTCTTATCGGCTGGGTCGTCGCCGAGGCGGTCGGAGGCATCGTGCATCAGGTCGTCCGGGCATTGCGCCTTGACGGACTGCTTCATCGGCTGGATCTTGGCCGTATCGCGGAGCGCGCCGGATGGAAACTTGATTCCGGAGCATTCGCCGGTTGGATTGTAAAATGGTCATTGGTAGTGGCATTCCTGCTCGCATCGGTGAATATCCTCGGACTCACCGCAGTCTCGGACTTTTTGAAAGATGTCCTGCTGTATATTCCGAATGTCGTGATTGCGGCTCTCGTCCTTGTCATCGCGGCCATCGTCGCCGATGTCGTGGAGCGCGCAGTACGCGGATCGGTAGAGGCGGCGGGCTATCGCGGCTCGTTTGCGGGTCTTGTGGTGCGTTGGGCGATTTGGATATTCGCATTTTTGGTCATCTTGCCTCAGCTTGGCGTGGCAACCGCTCTGATCCAGACGGTAGTCACGGGTCTCGTCGCCGCATTGGCGATTGCGTTTGGACTCGCGTTTGGTCTTGGCGGCAAGGATATGGCGGCGGCCATTCTTGAGCGTCTGCGGAGCGAATTGAGGCGATAGCCTTTTTTGCTTCCCGATTACTACATCCCCGCCCCCGTTTCGGGGGGCGGGGATGTACATATTATAGGTGTTGACAGGATATTGCCCGCGAGTATAATACGAACACGATGTTGAATCGGGAAAAACTTAGGGGTAGTCGGCTCTCCCACGCATAATATCTGCGCCAACGAAGGTGTTGGAAAGGGGCCGCGTACAACGCGGTTTTTCGTTTCTTGGGGGAGGGGGTTACAAAATGCCGGTCGTCGGATATCTGTCATATCAGGGGCAGGTATCCGACGGCTGACAGAGACGGAGCGGATGGAAGACTGCATATTGAAAACTGGAGAAGTAGTAAAGCGTTTCGTATCGCGGGTTTGTTACGTGATACGAGACAATGGGTCCAAATCAATGAACTATGTGTGTTGATTTGGGTAGATGAAAAAAGGGCGTATGGTGGATGCCTTGGCTTTGAGAAGCGATGAAGGACGTGGCGTGCCTGCGATAAACTTCGGGGAGGTGGCGAGCAACCTTTGATCCGGAGGTGTCCGAATGGGGAAACCCCAATGCCGGAAACGGTATTGATCCGACAGCAATGTCGGAAGCGCACCCGCTGAAGTAAAACATTTCAGTAAGCGGAGGAATAGAAAACAATGTCTCGATTGTAGAATGTGGGAGGTAGATAGTAGTTTTCTACGTTCTACTTACTACATTCTACTTTCGAGCCCATTCCCTTAGTAGCGGCGAGTGAAAAGGGAAGAGCCCAAACCGATTTTTCATGAGATTATATCAAAGGAAGAATCGGGGTTGTAAGATGGTGTATGCTCCGATTTATCGGAGCGCGAGTCCAACCAACGAATCTTCGTTAGCGGAACGGCATGGAAAGGCCGGCCAAAGCGGGTGAGAGCCCCGTACGCGAAAACGGTTTCGTGCTCGTAACATTATTCTTGAGTACTGCCCCGTACGGAGACTGGGCAGGAAGCAGGGAGGACTGGTCTCCCAAGGCTAAATATTCTCAAAGACCGATAGTGAACAAGTACCGTGAGGGAAAGGTGAAAAGTAGCCCGGTGAGGGCGGTGAAATAGTACCTGAAACCATATGCCTACAAGGAACGGAAGCTCCGATTTATCGGGGTAACCGTGTGCCTATTGAAGAATGAGCCAACGAGTTTTTCGATACTGCTCGTCTAAGCGCCTGACGGCGCGAAGGCATAGGGAAACCGAGTGTGAATAGCGCGTTTTAGAATGTAGAATGTGGAGTGTAGCGAGTAGTTTTCTACTTTCTACCTGCCACATTCTACTTTCTATATGCAGTATGGAAAAGACCCGAAGCCAGGTGAGCTTGCCATGAGCAGGGTGAACGATGGGTAACACCGTCGGGAGGCCCGAACCGGTGGATCGTGCAACGTCCTCGGATGACTTGTGGTAAGGAGTGAAAAGCTAATCGAACCTGGAAATAGCTGGTTCTCTCCGAAATAGTTTTTGGACTAGCCTCGGATCACGCGTGCTCGGAGGTAGAGCTACTGGATGGTCGGGAGCGGGGAAACCCGCCTTGACCAATCAAACTCCGAATACCGAGTGCGTTATTCCGGGAGTCAGCAGGTGGGGGCTAAGCTCCATCGTGCGCAACGGAAACAGCCGTTGATCGTCAACTAAGGTCCCTAAATCCTTGCTCAGTGGTTAAGGTGGTCGGATTTCTCAAACAGCGAGGAGGTTGGCTTAGAAGCAGCCATCCTTTAAAGAGTGCG
>CAZYED010000035.1:0-8626 GCA_964646295.1 uncultured Candidatus Saccharibacteria bacterium
TTTACGCAGTAGGCTCAATGATCATCAACTCTTTGAAACCAGTCGTTTCGTCATGAACTCTTTTATAAGAAATGTCTTCAAAAACTCCGATCACGATTTCCGCCGTCGGATGCACCCGACAGCCGTCACGCAGATGGCCTCCGATAACTTTTCCATCCTTGTCGGATACCGATATATGGATATGACAGCCATTGCGCGAAATCGTCCCTGTACCTGAAACAATCTCAAACGGCCCGTTAAAGTCCTTTATCTCCTGCTTATCCGGCGTCGCTCCCGCCATCCTCAAAACCGCATTTTGAAGACCTCCGACGATAGAAAGTAAAACTCCCGCGCCGATATTATGTTTTTGAGCCGCTTTTACAATCTCTTCTTTCAGAAACCCGCCCGGCTTTATTCTGAATGTAATCTGCTTCATAATCCGAAATGGTTTTTTATTTTCTCCGCGCGGCCATGGCAAACTGCATAAAATATCGTTCAAGATCCGCAAGTGAACTGCCGTATTCTGTACCGCCCAATACCGCATCGCAAAACACTTCGTATGCGCGGCCTATTTCGCGAAGATGCCCGCGCCAGCGCGGATCGGCAAGCGTAAGATGAAAAAGCTCAAGCGCGCGGTCTACTGCGCCACGGAAACGCGCTTCATCCTGCCCTTGAGCGCGTCCCGCGCGGCCAACCTCGCTCCCGATATTGCCAAGCTGTTCTGCCAAAGAAAGCGTGTGCCATCTGCCGCCTGCAAGCTCTTTATGAATCGGGGTGGCGTTCATAAAATCCCCGAACTGATGCTCGACAATCTCTTTCAGCGCCGTTCTTGAAATAGGCTCTTTCACAATCCGTTTTTCCATGTCTGCATTATAGCTGAAAAAGCCGCAAAGCCAACTCCTCGCTCGTCGCGATGACAATTGATGCTCCGGCGGCGCGAAGATTATCCGCCGATTCGGAGTTCGCCACCGCAACGCAGTAAAATCCTCCCGCTCGCGCCGCGGCAACGCCGTTCTGCGCGTCTTCCACGACCGCAACAAATGCAGGCTCCATGCCCAGCAGATGCGCGGCCGTAAGGAAAATTTCCGGGTCAGGCTTGGGCTTCTTGAAATCATTACCTGTCACGATGACGTCAAAAGAGTTCAAAAGACCCGCCGTTTCCAAAACTTTCCGCGCATTCTTACTGGATGACGCGGCCGCGCAACGCCATCCCGCCTGCTTGATTTCGACAAGAAGGCGCAGGATGCCCGCCAGGGGCCGCGGCGGGTTTCCGGCAAGAAACTCAAGATAATATTTCTGTTTGCGGTCGCCTACCTCGCGGATACGCGTAGGGGTCGCACGGGTTTGCAAAATAATTCTAATGCCCTCGTCGCGCGGCAAGCCGTTGATTTTTTGGTATTCTTCCGGACCGAACGCAATTCCTTCTTCTTGAAAAGCTCTCTGCCATGCGCGCAGATGAAAAGGTACGGTGTCCACCAAAACGCCATCTACGTCAAAAATAACCGCCGAAATCTTTTGCTGAATCATAACTATCTTCAAATACTACGCTTTTATCCCATCGTATATGAGAACTCGGTGGAAAGGAAACCCCCCCACCGAGAAACTAACGTCACATCAATGCCAGCTTCTGCATCAGCTGGTTCTGCAAAAACCCCAGCTTTTCATCCGGTATAGGCTGTCCCGGGTGATGCCGCGAGTCTTCAAAGAACTTCTGGAGCCATTGCCGCGTCCCCGCAGGATCAGCGCCATCGGCCGCAGCAAGCTCGCAGGCCATATCGCGAAGATCAATCAACCCATAGACATCCCGCAAAATGGAATGCCATTGAGAAGGCTTATAGCGAAGAGATGGCAGTCTTTCTCTCAAAGCCCTCCATAGCTTGGCGGGCAGAGTCTGGCAAAGGACATCAAGAAAAATCTGTCGTGCATCGGGTCTTACGCGACAGGAATCAGTCAGCCATCGGGTCACAATTCCGCACGGGTCGTAGTATGTCCAACGACCTGCCCGCAGTTCAGATTCCGATGTGGGCTGCGGATATTCAATGCGGTGTTGCTTATCCGCGGAAAAGTAACGCGGAGCCGTGAAGTCAACATACGTCAGGGTCGCAATATCGTCTTTCTGAATCACGAAGTTGCTGGCTATCGGGTCAATCCCGACTTCAAGGTATCCCCCTGCGTGTCGGGACTGACGGAGCGCGTGCAGTATGGCATTCACCATCCCATGAGCAAGTTCACGGATGCACTCCTGCGATGACGCACGAGCAAGCAGGCTCTCAAGAGACGCTCCGCCATCGGGGACGTCCATAAGAACAAACGACTCACCCGTTTCGCGAACGCCCGAAATCACCATATGCGTCTCTGCAATGGGAGAAACAGGGACTCCAAGCGCCGCAAGCTTCTCCATGTACGTGAGTATCTCTGTACCAAAGGAGCTTGCTTCACTCCTGTTGACAAACCCTTCGGGACGCAGGACATGATGCGGCGTGATCACTTTGACGACGCGTCCCGGAATACGATAGACACGTGAATAAAACCGCTCGGCCACCAACTCAAAATCATGTCCGTAGGGCCCAAGTTGGGAAAGAAACGACGACAGAAACTTATGATCCATATCTTGCCTCCTCTTTGTGGCCAAGGAAAAATTGCGGAATGACTTTCATCAGCACGTCACGACTTTGGACAATCAGCGCGCCTGCGTATCCGGCATCAAGCGCCGGGGATCCATCGGCTTCCACACGATCACCGACTGAAAAACACCGCGAAGGCGCGAGATTCAAGCGCTCTGCGATGCCTGCAAAGAACGCAGGGTGCGGCTTGGAGACGCCGAAACTCTCCGCCCCAAAGACTGGCGCATCCGGCATCACGGTACCGATGCCAAGCGTGTTGAGCACTCGAATACCCAAATCTCGCGGAGAGTTGGTTCCGAATGCAATTTGGTATCTTTCCTGCAGACACATCAAGGTCACGCAAACATCCGGATCGTCCTTGAGCCATCCCTCCGGCTTCCATGCGCGACAGCGAAGTTCGTTCCACTCATCGCGTGTGATACCCAACGACAATACGCTAGCCGTCATTGCCGCCGACTGACCGAGAGCGAGAGTCAACTGCTGTCTCCGATCCGCGATCAACGATTGCATACGGGAGAATGATTTTCCCAAAATCCGTGCAATCGCCGTGATCTCCCCGCATGTCCCCGCCACGTGATACTCAGGATGGTGGTACAGAGTACCATCTATGTCAAAGACAAATCCCTCAAGTTTGGCGGGGCATATCTCATCCGCTCCGGACAAAAATCGCCATTTCTGCATAACTGGCTCCCCTGCTTCGGTTCGTCACGAAGCATCTCTTGTTGATATATCGGTAATTTTCAAAGTTCATCTGCCTCCTGATACTGTAAGACTAAAACTCCGGCAGTAGCCTGCCAGGTTTCGTTTTGAGGCAAGTCTGAAACCTACTTCTTTTTCTTTCTGTCAAAAACTGCGAGTGCAATCGCCAACGGAATGCTCGCGGCAGAAATTATCCCAAAAACATTCGCCGCCACGCGAAGCTTCCCGAGGGTAACCACGCTTAAAATAACCGACGCAAACCAGCCGAACCCGCTATTATTTATTAAACCCTGAATGAGTCACTTATTTCCCATGCCTTGTCGGCCTCAACTCCTGTAGCGATGTTCGCTCTTTATGCACCATAACATTTCTTATACATTTAATCTGTCTGATAAGGATCGTTGCGCTTGTAATATCATTGTAGTAAAATAAATGCGTTATGGCGCAATGCAGGGTCAAAAATTGTACCCGATCTCCTCAATATCGACACACGAAGAATCTTTACTGTATCATGCATCTTGCTCGCATAAGACGGCATGGGTATCCTGAATCGAAACGAGATGCGTATCAGTCATTGGAAAAACTTCCCTATACCTTTGTTGACGATTATATCCGAAGAAATTGTCAACAGATGCTAGATAAAGAGATCGTTCAGGAACTGCTGAAATTGGGTTATAAAAACGCAAGCTTCTGGACCGTAAGATATCGGAGGAGAAAACTCGGTGTTAAAAAGTATTTCTCTGGTGAGGTAAGGAAGCACAAAGCATGGATAAGGACCCAAGCAATTAAGCGATATGGAAGTAATTGTGAAATATGCAACTATGGGGTGGCGATTGATACGCATCACATCATACCAAAATACAAGGGCGGCCCGCATGAGATAGATAATTTAATGGTTATATGTCCAAATTGTCATGCACTTATCACTCGACGTATTCTTTCCCTGAATAGCCGCAGAGATATAAAGAAGACTCGTCCAAAAGTCATCAGAATGCTGAAGAAATTCTATCCAAATTTCGGATAACAGCATTTTTTATATTTCATCGGCCTGCCGGTCTCCAGATTTATTTTGCCGCAGGGGCAGGGGTCGTTGCGGCCTATTTCGGGAGCCGATGTTTTCTTTACACCCTCCGATGCATTAATTTGGGACAGGATCGGGCTGATGCTTTTTTCCGGCATCACGGGCAGGGGACCAAACGTCACGTCCGGACGGCGCTCCTCTACTTTTTGCGGGATATCGGAGTGGATGTGTCCTCCGGCTTTGAAGATCGTCTGCACTACTTGCGAGCGGATCGCGGCTTGCAGTTCGCGGTACATCCGCGAGCCCTCGTTTTTATATTCCACCAGCGGATCGCGCTGGCCGTACGCACGCAGACGCACGGAGTCACGCAAATGCTCCATTTCGTCCAGATGGTCCATCCAAAGCGCGTCTATGGAGCGCAGGAGAGTCGAACGCGCCATCTCGCGCATTACCTCCTCGCCCATGCCTTTTTCGCGCGCGTCGTATGCGCGCCGGAGCGTCTCTTGCAGGAAGCCTGCCAGCGCATCGCGCTTCTCCGTATCATCCCCCTGTCCTGCCGCAAGCTCGCGGAGCCTTTCTCCGACAGGCTCCGCCACGTCGGCAATCGCTTTGATGTTTTCCGCTATTTCCTCAAGATTCCATTCGTCTCCCGCGGTATGAAAGTCCACAATCCTGCGGACTTCCTCCGTGATCATCTCCGCAATATGCTCTTTCAGCCATGCCGCCTCGGACGTAAAAAGTATGTCGCGCCGCCGGCGATATACCGCCACGCGCTGTTTGCTCAATACGTCGTCATATTCCAAAACCTGCTTGCGGGAATCAAAATGCAGACCCTCAATCTTGCCCTGTGCCGACTCAATGGATCGGGAAACGACTCTATTTTCTATCGCTTCGTCTTCGGGAAGCCCCAGCACTTCCATCATCCGCTTGATCTTCTCCGAGCCGAAGACGCGCATGAGATCATCCTCAAGCGATACGAAAAACTGCGACGCGCCGGGATCGCCCTGCCTGCCTGCGCGCCCGCGCAACTGATTGTCTATACGGCGCGCCTCGTGCCGCTCGGTGCCGATGACATGCAGTCCTCCCACCCGACGCACTTCCTCCGCGTCACGCGGATCAGGCTCGCTACCGCCAAGAATAATGTCCACTCCTCTTCCTGCCATGTTGGTCGCGACAGTCACAGCACCTTTCTGCCCGGCTTGCGCGATGATCAGCGCTTCCTGCTCATGGTTCTTTGCATTCAGCACCGAGTGTCGCACACCCTCTATTTCAAGCATACGCGAGAGCCGCTCGCTTTTTTCAATAGATACGGTGCCGATCAGCACCGGCTGGCCTTTTTGGGAGAGCGCTTTTACCTCGCGCACCACGGCCTGAAACTTGCCGCGCTCACTGCGGAAGATCAGGTCGCCGCGGTCGTCGCGGACCATGGGACGATGCGTCGGGATCGTGATCACGTCAAGGCCGTACACTTTATGAAATTCTTCAGCACTCGTCTGCGCGGTACCGGTCATGCCCGCAAGCTTGCCGTACATGCGGAAATAATTCTGGAATGTGATCGTCGCAAGAGTCCGCGACTCCTGCTGTACCGCCACTCCCTCTTTTGCTTCAACCGCCTGATGCAGGCCCTCGCTCCAGCGTCTGCCCGGCATGAGGCGCCCGGTAAATTCGTCCACGATGATCACGGCGCCGTCTTTCACCACATAGTTGCGGTCGCGGAAAAAAAGCGTATGCGCGCGAAGTGCTGATTCCAAGTGCCTGACAAAGCGTATCCCCTTTTCTTCATAGATATTGGCGACTCCAAGCAGGCGTTCCACCTTATCAATCCCCGCTTCCGTGATCGTTACTGCTTTAAACTTTTCATCCACATTGTAATCGTCTTTTTCCTTGAGCTGGGGGACGAGTTTGGCAAACGTGTCATAGAGCGTACCGGATTCCGTATCGGGCGCTGAAATGATCAGAGGTGTTCGCGCCTCGTCAATGAGGATGGAGTCCACTTCATCCACGATCGCAAACGCATGCTCGCGCTGGCGCAAGACGCGCGGATCATACTCAAGATTATCACGCAGATAATCAAATCCGAGTTCGTTATTGGTGCCGTACGTGATATCCGCCGCATATGCTTCATGGCGCGTAACGGGGCGGAAATGGTTGAGCCGCGAGTCGCCGTGCGGATGCGGATCTTCAAACGTGGGATCGTACATGCCTGAAAAATCATGCGCGATCACGGCGACTGTAGCACCGAGCGCGTGATACACGGGCCCCATCCAGCCGGCTCCGACGCGGGAGAGATAATCATTGGGCGTGATGAGATGCACGCCGCGGCCTGCCAAAGAATTGAGATACAGCGGCAGAGTCGCGACAAGCGTCTTACCTTCGCCCGTCTTCATCTCCGCGATTTTACCCTGATGCAGGACAATGCCTCCGATCAGCTGTACGTCAAAATGACGCTTGTCCAAAGCGCGCGATGCGGCAACGCGGACAGCGGCAAACGCCTCGGAGAGCATGTCGTCCGGCGTCTCGCCCGCGGCGATGCGCTTTTTGAAATCCTCCGTAAGGCCGCGAAGCGCTTCGGGCGCAAGATCGGCAAATTTCTTTTCAAACGCCGCAATCTCCGCAATCATAGGCTCAAGCGAGCGTATGTAGCGCGCATTCGCATCTCCGAAGATTTTGGACAAAAACGCCATAAGTGATGCCTATTGTACGCCCAAAATATGAAAAAATCCACCCCGCGTCACGCGCCGCATACCCACGTGTATCAAAAGAGGAGTTGCGTTCCCGCAACCCCTCCCGCTCGGCTCTCAAAAAATCAGCCGCTCGTCCTCAACCAAAGAAGTATCCCTGTATCTCTGGTATCCGGCAGGAAATCTTACGCTTTCGGGATCATGACCGTCCCAAGCAATAAGACCCCGTGCGACCAGATTATTCACCCGCCACTGAAAGCGGTGCTCTACCGTTTTGACGATGTCCTGGAGATCCTTCGCCGTTATACCGTCCGGCATCTCAACATCCTGAAGGAAAATCACCGGCCCATCGTCAAACTTTGCAGTAACGAAATGGATACTCACGGCGGTACACGCCACCTCGCCCCTGTCGCGAGCCGCAAGCATCCTCTCATGCACGCGAAGCCCATGCCATCCCTTGCCTCCGTATCCAGGCAAAGGTGCCGGATGCACATTGGTCGCAATACGCGGGTCCACGCCGACTACCAGATGATCCCATCCTGCCAGGAATATAAGGTCCGCGTTGGTTTTGCGTATTAAATCCCGATACGCCTCCGGAGTCCACGGACCGGGGAGATGGTAAAAAGGAACTTCCAGCCGCACAGCCCGCTCCCAAACGCCGCCGCGTTCAAACTGCGATGCGACACCCACGAGATTGATACGAAACATACCGCGCACGGCAGCCTCCACCATCGCCTGCATGCCGCTTCCGCCGTCTTTTTTCGTACCTGATGCCAGAAAAAGAGCATTCTTCAGTCGTCCCATCGCCTCTCTCCTCTCCCGTGATCTCAAAAGGGCTAAAATTTGACACTCCGCAGAGTATAGCTTATCGCTGAAAAAAGGGAAACAGCTCAAAGCAAAACGCACTGCTCGCCTGCAATGAGTAGCGCGTTCACGTTTTATTTATTTGTGGGTCTACGTCATCTCCCCTCCTCTCTCTCCCGTGTCCCACGCCGGAGCCATGCGGCGGGATTGAGCCTAAGATACTGTTTTGCCGCACGAGCCCCGCGCTTCAAAAGCGACTGGGGCTTTGTTTTATATCCCACGATCTCGCGCAAAAGCTCGTCTTTCAGGCGGTCGCACGCCGCATAGATTTCCGCATCCACCGCCTCCGCCCTAATCAATTTCGTGCCTATAGTGAGTGATGCCGACACACAAAATACCATACCCTTGTGGTGATGATGGCTGATCCGCGCCGCCTCAATGTCCAAAATAGGCGCATCGGAAGCCGCCTCGCGCAGGAGGCGCTTGCCGACCGGCTCCACAATCTTGCGCTCAATATGCTCGCGCAAGGAGTCGGTCATCTCAACGTCTTTGTGTCGTACAGTAACCCGCATAGTTGTATGTATATTATATATAACATGGCGCGATCGCGCCATGTTTCGTCTATCTCAAAATACTACTATCCTTAGAAATCCTCCTCTCCAGTCTCTTCTTTATGATCAGCTTCCGCGTATTCGTTAATACTGACTCCTTTCTCCAGCGCTTTCGCGCGCGACGGCTGATCCAAAAAAATAATTTGTCCCGCATCTTCTAACTCTTTGCGGAACTTCTGCTCAAAGCCCTCCACATATCGTATGCAA